>JASEHA010000020.1 GCA_030018795.1 bacterium | reverse complement strand
GCCGTGCGGTTTGTGAAAGCAGGGGTTCAGTTAGACAACAATTTTAGCCTTGGCACTGCTAGTCTAACCTACAAAGGTGGCAAGAATTTTTATGTTATTGGCAAGGCATATGATTATCTGGCAGGGTCAGCAACTATTAGTATTGAAATAGATAGTGCAGGGGAGTATGCTAAGGATAGCAGCGGTAAGGAAATAAAGGGTATGAAGCTTAAGCCGTTACAGGTGGGGACAGCAAGTGATGTATCCCAAATATCAGGTGATAAATACAATACCTATTTTGCTTATAAGCTGAATTTGAAAGATCTTGGGACAGGAACACATCATCTTCGGGTAACAATCACCAATCCTGCTGGCTTGACTACTATAGCTACAACAAAAGATAATAATGACTGGATACCATTCACTATTACAGAGAGTCGTGTTCAGGTGCGTGTAGCTATGGCGGCCAGTCCAGCAGTAGATATTCCACAGGGGATGGTGGCAAAGGCAGATTGCTATTATTTTGATAATCAGGGTCATGAATATGAGAAGCCATTGAATGATAACCTTTGTGTTGATTCAGACTCCATAATCAGGTACAACTATGCGGGTAATACAGATAATCCTAACTACTCGCATCGGATACTGCTTGAAAGTACTGTCCGGGGGCTTGATGATAAGAAACCTATCACCTCAGTGGTTGATGGCAACAGCCGGGCATATACCTACGCATCATTTCCGTTTAATCTGATAGAGACCACAAATGCGGATGAAGAGACGGTGTATCTGGCAGATGTGGATAAGAATGGGACAATTACAGATAAAGATGTAGTGGTTATTCGTAATAATAGGATGGTAAATGTGCCGGGTAAGCAGGAGCAGACGATTAGCACAGGTGTTGGCAGCATTGCCCCTGGTGGTGTAAACATTGCTTATCCTGGCGGCATGGTGACTACGCCAGCTGTATCAATGGTTACTCAGCAGATAAGCTATGATACATACACAAACCCTGTGGGTGCGTTGTATATCCTGAAAAGCATTCAGCAGGCATATGATTATACCAGATCAGTGCAGCCAGGCATTAATCTTGTGGTTAATGCTATCTGGGCACAGAATAAAGACTATACCACAAATGGTGTTTCGTCTTACGGCAGCCAGAGCGGCCGGATAGAGATAAACGGGGCTGTTGGGGATGAGTTCAAGCCAGACAGGATATGTCAGGCATATGGGAATTATCTGTTGAGCTATCATTGTAGTAAGCAGAGGAAATACCAGACAACTGATGGTTCAGGCAGGGTTCAACTGCCTTTAACACCGCAAAGACCTGAAAAACCTGAAAAACCTAAAAAACAGGGGGCACTCAGTCCGGATGAGGCGTTTGTGAATGGATTCTGCATGAGGTATTCATCTGGTGTAAGGGGTGCAGATACCGCAGGTGTGCCTGGCAGTGATGAGATTGTGCAATTGGGCAGCTCCACCCATCGTGGTGTAAACAGCAGTATTGCTGTGGCTCAGGCTTTATTTCGACTGCCAATGCAGCAGATATGGCAGGCATTGTATCATCCAGCAATGACACTTACTCACTCAGGATGCACGGTGCTTGACCTGCTGGATGAGATTGATTTGCAATTTGGGGCAAGGACAACAGAGTCGATAAGGCAGGAATTTTTTGGGGATGAGATGACCGGACAGGGTGGCGGTGCAGGTACATCTGGAACCACTTCAGCCTCCAGTCTTCAGCCTTCAGCTCCGGGAACTGCCTGTCGTCTATCCATTAGACCAGCAAAGATAGTTATGCCAGTAGGCGGGACAGCAATGTTTGAGCTGCAGGCATACGATGAAAAGGGGAGTAAGACATCCATTAGCCAGCCTCCTGAGTGGCAGATTACACCCGGGTTTGGCAGCCTGACTGCAGGCATGGGAACAAGTGCAACCTTTATCAGCGGCAATACATGCGGCACAGTAACCATTACCGTTGGGTATGGGTCAATGAGTGCTGCTGCAGAGGTGGTTATCGTTGAGAAGGGACCGGTTGAAGTTTTCGGGGCTTGTGAGGGTGTGTGGTTTAAGAGGCTTTCACCATATATAGTTACTGGCGATATTACTGTAGACAGGGACAGAACACTGAGGATAGAACCCGGTGTTACGGTAGCATTTATGCGTGGGGATAAAAAGGAATACTATGACGATCTTGATCCTGAGGACTATAAGGATGATCCATGGATACAGGGAATAGTCATACTGCTAAATGAGGTGCTAAAGGGGTATAAAGGGGAACGAAAAGAGGCATATAATCGTCGGACATTTACGGTTAAAGGAAGGCTTGAAGCAGAGGGGACAGAAACGGAAAGGATTGTATTTACATCCGGGAAAAAGATAAATGTAGAGCTTGGTGTTTATGAAGGGATATGGAAGCATTTAGAGTTTGATAGCAGTTCTTCAGGGGTTTTAAGGTATTGCGATATGCTGCATGGTGGACGGAAGGTTGGAAGCTATCGCATGGACAATCTGCAGATTGAGCCGCAGGTATTGATTAAAAGCTCTGATGTAAGCATGGAAAAATGCAGGATATACGAAAGTGCCGGGATAGGGATACAGCTAAAGGGTGCGACAGGCTGTATATTAAGAGCAAATGAGATTAGCGGGCCAAGGAAAGAAGGGGTAGTTATAGAGGATTCGAGGGATATATTGATAGAGGGAAACAGTATCAGTGGAATAGATGGATATGGGATTATATCCAGATGTGGCGTAACAGGAACAATTACGAAAAATAAGGTTAGTGCTGGGATATTCCCGTTTTGTCAGGATGGGACATCATTCCCATGGTACAGCAACAATATCATTGACGAGGGTAAAGGGGTTGCTATTATGAATGGGCAGATTGGACTGCCTGAGACTGGTGTATTAAGGGATGCTGGTATGCCATACTTTATTCATCGAGTATCAATGCCACAAGGATGCAGCCTGAGGATAGAAAAAGGGGTAGTATTCATACTTGGGCAGCTCAGGTATGAATCAGGTGATGAATATCGTAATAGCGGAAAGATATGGATAGGGGGTAGGCTGTATGCAGATGGGGTTACATTCAGGTCAAGGGGAGAAGGTTGCTGGCCGTGGAACAGTATTATCCTTGCAGGTGAAGAGGCATCAGGGAGTATTATTAAGGATTGTACCTTTGATGGTGGAGGTTACATAGAAGAGAACCAATATGGTCCTGCAGGAGGAGGATATGGGGGAACCATGGGCAAGCTGTTGAATGAAACAGGGATGATAGTGATTGAGAATTCTGGACCAAGGATAGAGGGATGTGTGTTTAAGGGTACCTATTCTGTGCATGGAAGTTTTGGGTCTCGCTCAGGGATAATGTTAAAGAATTCACAAGAAGGGTTGGTGATAACCAACAACAGGATAGAGAATATGCGTAGTGCTGGAATAATCTTAAGGAATTGTCAACATCCTCCAATGATTTATAATAATATATTCAGTAAGAATAGGGTTCCCTTTTATCAGGATGCTGATTCAAGTGTAAGGTGTAAGACAAACACCTATATAGAAAATGCAAACACAGCGATTATGGTAGGAGATATAAGGAATCCAATCCCTTATGGAGGAGGGACTACCCCACCTATTATGGGTAAGATGCATGTGCCGCTTTCGACATGGTATAAGCAGGACCTGCCATATCTGATTGAGAGCTGGTTTGAAGTGTCTGCCGGGTCAACCTTAAGGATAGAGCCTGGGGTGATAGTAAAGACAAAAAAGAGCAGTCCTGCAACCGGGCTTGATATCCATGGAAGGCTTGAGGCAGAGGGGACAGCAGAGTTACCCATTATCTTTACTTCAGTTAATGATGATGAGTACTATGATGATAATAAACCAGAGCCAAAACCAGGTGAGGGGATTGTAATTGGGTTTTATGGTATAGGTAGAGGTGTGTTTAAGCATTGTGTGGTAAAATATGGGGATGGGATTAGATTATGGTCTCCAAATAGCCCGGTAATTGAGGATTGCAGCTTTACAAAGAATGCAGGCTGTGCAATATCTGTGGAGAACGCTTCGCCTGTGATTAAAAATAATACTATATCCCATAATGTTGCATCAGACCATGCCGCGGCCATAACACTTAAGGCGGCATGTCCCAGGATTGAAAACAATATCATCAGCCAGAATAAGGGTAATGGGGTCTACCATGGGATATGGGGACTTGATAGCCAGTCATGTCCTGTAATTATTGGAAATACCATAGAAGATAATGGTGGATGCGCATACTGTCATCCACATACTGGCAGATTTATATATCAGGGGAATATAGTAAAAGGGAACGGCTATCAAGCAATAGGAATATTGGGGACAGATTTAAATAGGATTGATAGGGATACAATATGGAAAAAGGAAGATCTGCCATATTTTGTAATGTTCCATGGGGTGACGGTTGATAAGGGAAAAACCCTTGTCATAGAGCCCGGGGTGGTGGTAAAGTTTATGGATATGAGTTACTACAAGGCACGTCTTTTGATTAATGGAAATATGGTGGCAAATGGTACAAAGGATGAACCGATTGTGTTTACCTCTATGTATGATGATAGTGCAGGCAGCAAGATCATAAATCTTGAGGGATTTAAGGACAAAAGTCCATATCCAGGCAGTTGCGGAGGGATTGTGTTTGTTGGCGGCAGGGGGACATTGACCAATTGTTTCATACGATATGGGATAAGTGGTTTGAGATTGGAGAATGAGGATTCAGGAAATAAACGATATGCAGATGTGGTGATAAAAAACTCAGAGATAAAATACAATTCAGAAGCAGGGGTGAGAAATTGTATAGAATATAGCTATTGTAACTGGGGTTTTGCCTCGCCTGATGACAAGAATAAATTGGTAATGGATGGGTGTACTGTGACAAAGAATGGCTGGGAGGGGATTAGTTCTACGGGAAGGCTGTATGGCACTCTGACGTCTAATAACATCTATAACAATGGTAGAAGCGGAATATTTACAGGATATGATGGAAGTGGAAGTATAGTTATGGCTGCACATAACTGGTGGGGAACAATGACACCAACCTTTGAAAAGGATCTCTGGTGGTGGGGGAAAAAAACAAGGATGGTTTTTGAACCATGGCTGAGAGAGCCATTACCAGATACAGCATCCTTTATTGATCATATTAGTATTAGCCCGGCAACTGTTACGATTGGGCAGGAAATAAGGTGGATGTTTAATGTTGGTGCGTATGATAGGGACAATTATCTTTTGCCATCACCAGGCTTTAAGTGGGAAACAGATGAGGGGATGGGAAGCCTTACTACTAATGATACTATGGCTATATTTCAGGCAGGGACAAGGACAGGGACAACAAGTATAACCGTAAGATGGGGGAGCTTGAGCACTACTGCGCAGATAAAGATTATTGAATATAATTATGGGACATTAAGCGGAACATTTGCTATGAGACGGGATAAGGAGATATGGCTGATGTCATGGGATGGGAAGATATTGCGTGAGATTTCCAGAGATAAGACATGCACCTATCCGAAGATATCACGAGAGGGAAGATACCTTGCATATGGGAAACAAGGATACAGTGAGAAGCAGAGGTCATTATTTATGTGTGATTTACAGGAGGGGGTTGAAAGGATTAAGCTGCCTGCATACTGGTATTGGGAGGGGACAGGTCCACAGAGAAGAACAATACGTGGGTGGACATTTGCTCCCTGGGAACTAAGGGGTGTGATGGAAGGGGATGGATGGTGGTATTCAATGCAGGCATATACCCCTTTGGAGCCAAGTCTATTTTTGAATAGTGATAATAAATATTATTACACAAAATTTAATCAGCAGGATGTTAATCTTTACCGTCAAAGCAGCAGGTATGGTAATTACGATTATTGTGGTTACCATTATCCTGCAATGGATAATTCTGGCAGGATATTTGGGTATAAGCCTGATGATAAAGCGATATATTGTTGGGATAAAGAAAAGAACAATTCTGTAGTATTGGTTTCATCGATTAAGAATAATCCATATCCATCGATCTCGCCAGATGGGGTATGGATGGCATACCTTAATGATGGTGATATCTATATCATGGATATCAAGGATAGATCAAATATTCGTCGTGTTACCATGACTAATAAGGCAGGCGGACCATTTGCATGGTTATCAGATGGGCAAAGCTTGGTCTATCCACAGCAGGATGCTGCAGGATCATGGGATTTATGGATGATTAGAGCTGATGGGAAGTGTCCAGAGAATATTACTCATACCCCAAATATAGATGAGGATCAGGTGGATTGGTCACCAGCAGATATTATGGAGAATATGCCCAGGGTTAGCCGGATAGGGATAGTAGAGCCAGAGGTAGCAGTGGTGCCAAATGGGAGTATTACCCTGAATGCATGTGTCTACTATCAAATGCCTGATTATGAGGGTTATCCTATGGAGTACAGGATAATTGGGGGTATGGATTTAGGGACAGTAACATGGGGTTTGGATGGAGGGATTGGAATGTTGAGTGGAACAAGCGGGAAACAGGTTGTGTTTTATGGTGGGGAAGAATATAAGGAAGGAACAATTAGCCTGAGCTGGGGTTCATATACTACACAATTAAGGGCAGTGGTAACACCATCAACCTTTTCCCATAAGGTAAGGGTGAGGGGGACACACGGGGCAGGGAATTATCCCATAATGGAGGTGTGGATTGATGGAAAAAGGGCAGAGAGGGGAGAGATTGGAGAGGAATGGATAGAATGCCCTGTGAGATATAGCCTTACACCTGGAACGCATACAATAAGTATATGCTTTACCAATAGGTGGGAACACACAGGTCGAAATCTTGTAATTGATTGGCTGAAGGTAGGAAGTATGACTATTTTACCTACACAAGATTTAATCTATGATTCAGGGCAATCTGGCAGTTCAAGTACATGGTTTGATGGTATTGATTTAATATCTACTGAGACACGAAAGAGGTATAATGTGTGCAACGCAATGCCGTGGACCGGTGCCTTAATGTTTAAGGTATGTGTAGAAGGGAATACCGTGAAATCATCAAAGGCTGCTGTTATGCCGCAAATCATCACTGGACTGTCTGAGAAGGTATATGTCTTTCCTAACCCATGGAAGCCAGAGGATAATTATGTAACCTTTCTTGGTGTAGTAGAAGGAGCAAGGCTTAAGGTGTATAATATTGCAGGGGAAAATGTGTTTGAAAAGGTGCTGGATGCAGGTGAGGTTAATGACAAAAAATATTTGTGGAAGCCGCAAAATAATGATGGACAAACCCTTGCTTCTGGTGTATATTTCTATATTGTCAGCTATATGGATGAGATAAGAATTGGAAGGATAGGGGTAGTGAAATAAGGACTGGTGAAGATAAGGATGGATAGGCTGTAGGCTGTTAAGTAAGAAAAAACCAGAACCTAATAGTCTTTCAGGCTTTTCAGCTTACCAAGCCTGAATGATTATGAAAAGATTAAAGATATTTTGAGAAAATGACGAAAGATAAGATAGTCTGTGCAGCAATTCTCGTTTTAACCACAGAGAATACAAAGAACACCAGTAAAGAATTTAACTAATACTCTGGTGACTGGTGTTCTAATGTATGCCTTTATGCGACAGATTAAGGTTGACATGACAGTAGTGATTTGCTAATACTCGATGTTCAAGTTTTTGTAATCGTTCAGGTATCAGCCTAAAATGCAATCTTCCTGTAGGATGGGTGAAGCAAAGCGAAACCCATCTATTCCTCCCTGTGGTCTTGCGTTGATGGAATAGATGGGTTAGCACCCATCCTACATCTGAAATTTCTGGCAGACTTATCCACAGGGTGTAAGGTGGCAGGGTTTGTCATGGTCAATCTAATTGCTCTGGCTAAAAAACTTGAACATCGAGTTTAAGGAAAGTGGCAAGTAAAACCACAAGCAGGATGCTTGTGATACTAAAGCAAGTCAAACTTCCAGCTATCTTGACAGGCAGCAATTCTCATTATGAAATTTTTTACCACAAGGATATGTTGCTTCAAGGTAGCCCAACATTCTATGTTGGCATTAGATATACCAGGATAGAATCCTGGGCTACGAAAGCTAAAAATTTCATAATGAGAATTGCTGCTTGACAAGCAGGAGATACAACAACACTGTTTTATTGCTAAAGTGCCAATGGTTACAAAAAATCTGCCTTACACAACAGCTCAATATGCCTTTTCCAGATAGCATCATCCTGATACGGATAATCTGTACGAAAATGAACACCACGGCTTTCTTGTCTCATCTCTGCTGCCCTTTGTATCAGGCTGGCAATGGTAAGCATATTTTGCAGTTCCCAGCCGGCAGGGGATAAAAATTCCCTGTTCAGCACATATGATGCCCAAAAATCAATACTCTTTTTAGCCTCAAACAATCTCTTTTGATCCCGCTCAATCCCAATATTCCTTAACATTAGACTTTTTAGAGAGTTTCTGACATCTGTAATATTTATTCTTTTATGAATATTATCCTCTATTACCTTGTTTGAGATGGCCTGCTTTTGGAGCAGCATGGAACCATGCCCAATATATTCACCTGTTCGGTAGCCAAAGACCAATCCTTCAAGCAGGGAATTGCTGGCCAATCGATTAGCCCCATGGACACCTGTACAGGCTGCCTCGCCGCAGGCATAGAGTCCATGGATATTTGTCTGACCATATTCATCTGTTTTTACTCCACCAATCATATAATGGACTGTGGGCATTACTGGAATCCATTTTGTTTTAACGTCAATGCCAAACCCAAGGCACATCTTAACAATGTTTGGAAATCTTTTCCTGAGGTATTCAAAATCCAGATGAGTAACATCCAGCCAGACAAAAACAGATTTTGTCTCCTTAAGCTCGGTCAATATCCCTCTGGAAACAATGTCCCTTGGAGCCAATTCACCGCAAGGGTGATACTTAAACATAAATCTTTCACCATTTTTATTCCTTAATATTCCACCATCCCCGCGAACCGCCTCAGATATCAGAAATCGAGAGGCACCAGCTACATACAGGGTTGTTGGGTGAAACTGTACAAATTCCATATCGCTTAATATTGCTCCAGCCCGATAAGCCATAGCCATTCCATCACCAGTAGCAATCGTAGAATTAGTTGTTTCCCGATACATTTGTCCTATTCCACCTGTAGCCAGGATGGTGTTAGCCGCAAAAATAACCATATTACCCTTATTCGGTGAATGAACAATTGCCCCCAAACACATTCCCTCATTAGATAGCAGATCAATGGTAAAGGTATCCTTTATCAGGGTAATATTTGGGGTTGCCTTTGCCTTATTCAATAATACCCTTAATATCTCTTTCCCTGTTGCATCCCCTTTGGCATGAATAATCCTTTTGAGACCATGTCCACCCTCCTGACCAAAGGCTATTTTCCCATCTTGTTTGTCAAACTTGACACCCCATTCCAGCAATTCCTGCACCCTTTGTGTGCCTTCTTCAACAAGTATCCTGACATTTTCATCATTGCACACGCCGCAGCCTGTGGCCAGTGTATCAGCCATATGTTTTTCAAAACTGTCCTTACTTGAGAGAACAACTGCTATCCCACCCTGTGCATACTCTGTATTGCTTTCATGAAAGGAATCTTTGGTAATGATCAATACCTTCCCATAATTAGCTGCCTTAATTCCGGCACTAAGCCCGGCTATTCCCATCCCAATAATCAGGGTATCGGTATGAACCTCTGGAAGGGTGGATGAGTTGAATGTAGTCAGATAGGACATGAGCTTTTCCTTTGTTTAAGTTATGCCAAAAATTCAAAAAGTCAAAAAGCCAAGTATGTGCAGGATAGCAGGGACAAATATTTATCCCCCTCACTTAACCCTCTCCCCATCAGGGGAGAGGGAACAATCTGCCATCCTCATTGATGATAGAGCACCAGAAAATAGTTCTTTAATTGCATGATAGTCTAATCCCAAGATTCCAATATGACCCTTGAATTTACACAAATACTGTTTGAAAAATCAAATCCAAATCAGTAACTATATTTGTTCCACTGTAGTCAGTGTATGGGATATTCAACATATCAAGTACAGTTTTGAATCGCTTATAACCGTTGGTATTTCTCAATTCTACCCAACTAATTTTCAAGCTGTCTAATTGAGCCTTGTTTGTATCAGATAATTTATCGGCTACAAATACTTTGCTATCTCTTGCAATAACAGCGTCTGCACTCTCAGGGTTACCTTTGCCCATAAGTTTTACCTCGCATTTATAATCATTTTCTTCATTGCAAAGGTAAAAGTCAATTTCTCTTTCAAATGACATGGTTGCATTACCAATAGCTTCTATTTTGTAGTTGTTCTCTGAAACACCATAAAGCTTACAAAGTGTTTGCATGAGAGGTTTTTCAACTCTTTTACCTGCTGTACTCCAAAGTCCACCCCTTAAAGCTGCTCTTTTGACTGCAAGTGTATTAATTACAATCAAAGTTTCACTAACATTTAAGTCAACTGAAACATTTCTTAGCTTAATTGTGAGAGTTAATTCCAATTCGTTTTCTACTTCTACAAGATTTTGTATCGACTGATAAAGCGTATTATAATGTTCATTTGAAGCATCTATTACAATTTGCTTTGTAGCAGTGTTATACATATTACTAATAGTTTTCATATTCAAACCACTATTAATGGCAATTTCCTCTTTGCTTAAACTATTGCTTAAAAACTCTTCTTTATACCAGTCAGCAGTTACATTTTCGTTGTTTAATTTTGCCTCGATAATTTTCTTGAAGAAATCAATTGCAAATTGTAAAAACTCTGCGGTTAATATTGTTACAATTTCAATTCTGTAATCTTCTCCTTTGAATAACTTACGGATAATATTTTTTGCAACTTGTTCTGTAAGTGTCATATTATTGTCTCCTTAAATTCTTTTAATGTTAAAAATAATGTTGGCTTTTCTTTAAACAAATTAAATAAACCTTCTTTTCTTACAAATGTTTTCATATATTCAAAATAAGTTGGTTCTTGTTCTGTTAAAAAGAAATATCTGTCCAGATTTTTTGCTGTTCTTCCTAGTGTCCCGCTACCAGCAAATGGATCAAATATTAAATCTCCCTTAAACGAATAGTATTCTACAACTCTTTTACATAACTCTACTGGAAAAACAGCTGAATGTATTTTATCAAATTTAGGGTCAATTTTCCAAACATTTGTAGTTTCATATCCTTCAGGAACCTTACTTTGCTCAACAGTATGGTAGTCATATTGATGTATATTCCAATCAATCAATTTTTCTGTTTGTTTCCGATAAACCATTAAATATTCAGTAACCGAGTTGGGTTTGTAAGCTAATGGCTTACGGTGTTGTTGAAATCCACCAATTCTATTTTTAACACTATATTCAGGTTTTAACCAAATAATATCATCAATAAACTCCCAACCCATTTGCATTAAATAATGATGAATATCAAAAGGAATTGGATAACGTTTACTTGAATGAGCACGGCTTATCCTTGGAATAATTATTGGTGAAGTATTGACAATTAAAAATCTTCCTTCTTTGGTTATACGATAGGTTTCTAAAAATACTTGTTCCAGAAAACTTAAATAAGCTTCGTAACTTGGGTAAATAGAGTAATCCCGAGCATTGTAATATGGGGGTGATGTAAAGGTTAAATGAATGCTTTCATTGGGGACATTTTTCAAAATCTCTCGAACATCACCATTAACTATTACATTTTTCAAATATTCATATGTTTTTGCATGAGGTAATACACTTTCTTGTTTTTGTTCTTTTGCAAAGTATTCTTTGTAAATCACGGTTCTTATCATTTCGTTTTCGTGATTAATCAAAGTTTTTAAACTATTATTAATTTCTTCATCATTTTTAAAAACTAACAATCCACGAATAGCCTGGCATACTATTTTCGGATCAGTGTCTTGCAAAATTTCAATAAGTATTTTTTTGTTATTTATGTTTCTCATTCTGCCTATTGCAGATACAGCTTCTCGACGAACATTTGTATCAGTGTCAGTTTTGATTATCTTTTTTAATGTTTCAAGATATTCGTGTTGTGTTAATTTGGCAATATTTTTTACTGCAAGTTCTCTTACTTGCGAAAATCTACTATTTGTTAATTCTAAAAGCCATTTTCCATCAAAATTTACTGGTAAATGTCCTAAATTTTTAAGTATGGAAACCAAATTTCCTGCATTTGATAAATTGTTTCGTGCAAGCTCACTCAAATCTCCGTTACCATTGATTTTCAATTCTTTAATATATTCTTTTGTTATCATATTTCTTCACTTTATTTTTAATTATTATATCTTTAATTTGTTGAACTAAGCCGTGTTACGGCAGTTTTTAATAGTTTCTTTCACAAATTGAGTTTATCATATAGGACATTGGATGTCAAGATAAAAATTAGTCTTTCGAGAAAATTTTCGAGGTGAGCGTTGCATAGCCTCTCCCGCCATATCTACAGTCTTAAGCACTGCTTGACTCTATTTCCTGCCATGTTTTGGTATTGCTTGACATGGGGGAGCACCAGAAGACATCCAACGGGTCATTTACCAGTTGATAGAATGGCATAGGACATACCTGATGCATAATTAGCCTACCCATATAAATTCGTTAAAGAACCCAGAAAGTTCCCTCCCCCTTGATGGGGGAGGGTCAGGGTAGGGGTGAGTACCGCAATACGCCCCTACATGTTGGCCGCTATTTAGACAGCAATTTCTTAATCTTTGCCACCTTATCCGGATTAATATCGCCTACAATCTTCAGCACCTTATTTACAGACTTATCTCCTTGCACCTGATAGAGCTTATAGAGTATTCTGGCTGCCTGTTTGGGGCTAAGGCTTGGAGATACTAAGAGTATGGAGATTTCTTCTATGCCCTTGGGATCAACTATTAAGGATTCAGCCAGCCTTTCCATACCGGCAGACTCCATCTCTCCAAATCTACTCAGAGCCTCCCCTTCATCCATTATCCATGATTCAGGCTCTTTTTTCACTGGAGGCTTTACCCCTTCCTTTATTTCAGGCTTTGTCAGCTCTGGCATCTCTATCTTTGGTTGAGGAACAACCACTACTGGCTTTTCTATGGGTTTACTTGAGAGCTCCAGGCTTAAGTTATCTATCCGACTGACCATATCCCAGCCATCGCTTTTTACCCTTATACAGGTTATTTTAGCTGGTTTTGGAGACAGATCCATGAGATTGGGTGTGGTATAGCTTACCCATGTATTCTTTTTAACCATTTCCTCCATCTCAGGTGATTGCAACTTACCCTTTGTCAGGAATCCATGCCTGAAAAGATGAGGCTTGCCTGAAATATCCATGTATTCCATCTCTAAGCAAACAGGATATATCCCCTTTTGCTGTCTGTCTCTGGAAAGAGATTCAGAGAGCACTTTTATCTCTCCCTGCAACATACAGAGATTATATCTGATGACACTAATATCCAGCATCTGGAACACGCTTGCTCCGCCAATGGTAGAATTTGAATCCTGTCTGCTTATCTCAAGGCTATGAGGATGATGGCTATCATCCTTTACTGCCTCAACCTTTATCTTTCCTGACCCCTGCGAGACAGACTGCCAACATTCCATCCCTTGCTCAAAGCCGCCATTCATAAGCTTGATATAGGTGGTTACTTGTGGTGCAGCAGGCACTTGAGGTTTTTTAGGAACAACAACCTCTGCAGGTTTATGCACCTCAGCTACCTCTGTCGGCAGCATACCCAGTTGAAGCTCAACATTATCAACCCTGCTCACAAAATCCCAGCCTTGGGCAGTAATCTTTGCCTCTGTTATCTTTACTGGTCTTGGAGAAAGCTGTGTCAGGTTTGGAGAAACATAGGCAACCCATAATCCCTTCTTTATTTGTTCACCAATATCCGGATAATTCAGCTTACCTCCTACAAGGAAACCATGCTTGAACAGATACGGTTTACCGTCTGTACCAGTGTATTTTAATTCAAGGCATACAGGATACCCGCCATCACCAGACATGCTTGTGCTATCTATCTTTATGTCAGCCTTCAGGATGATTTGAGTATATCTGTAAACATCAATATTCAACAGCTGTAAAACCCCTGCCTCACCCATATTAGACTGCGATTTTTGCCGTTTCATCTCAAGTGTTGTTGGATGAGACGAACTATCATTGGCAATACCAACATAAATATTGCCTATCCCTTCCTTTCTTGAAGTCCAGGCATTCATCCCATCATTAAACCCACCATTGGTCAGCATGGTGTAAACCGTTGGCACTGCAACGACTACTGGCGGCACTGCTACCGGTACAGGCGGTGTTGCAAGCATTGGCTTAGCCGCCTCGACAACCACAGGCTTTGGTGCCTCTGGTGCCAGAACTGCTGGTGCTGCTGCCACTGCTGCCACCGGTACGGGAGGTGTTGCAGGCTTTGGCTTAGCTGCTTCGACAACCACAGGCTTTGCTGCCTCTGGTGCTGGAATTGCTGGTGCTGCTACTACTACCGGTGCTGGCGGTGTTGCAGGCTTTGGCTTAGCTGCTTCGACAACCACAGGCTTTGGTGCCTCTGGTGCCAGAACTGCTGGTGCTGCTGCTACTGCCGCCGGTACAGGAGGTGTTGCAGGCTTTGGCTTGGCAGCCTCGACAACCACAGGCTTTGGTGCCTCTGGTGCTGGAATTGCTGGTGCTGCTGCCACTGGTGTCAGAGGTGCTACCGCCACAGGCGATGCTATAGGCTTTGGTAACTCTGGCAATGGAGCAGATACATCAGGCTTTTTAATGGTAATCTCTACCCTTCGATTCCGTGCCTTGTCTTCAGGTGTTTTATTTAAAGCAATCGGTTTTGCTTCCCCATACCCAATGGCTGTCAGATTAGCAGCTGGCACGCCTTCCCTTTCAACCAGAAATGCCATAACACCTTCTGCTCTTGATTGCGACAATCCCTTATTATCCTTATATTTCTTTTGCGTCACAGGTCCAAGGGGAACATTATCCGTATGCCCTTCTATCATAACCTTGCAATCAGGATATGTTTTAAGGATATTTGCCACCTTTGTCAGGACAGGATAGGCTGTGGCTTGAACCACATGACTGCCAGTAACAAAGTTAACTGCTGCCTGAGTCAGCTCTATCTTTATTGTCCCCTTATCTTCTTTAACTGTAATCCCTTTCTCTTCTTTTATTTCAGCCAATGCCTTTAATGGTGCTGGTTTTTCCGGCATAGGCGGTGCTACTATCTCCATTGGTGTCTCTGGAACCGGGGCAAGTTTAACTGTTACAACCGGCGGAGCCAACTCTTTAGTGGTTTTTTCTACAGCTGTTGGCGGCAATGCCCTTGTTAGAAGAAAGTCTACCCTTGCCACTGTTTGTTCTGGACCAAAGGATACTGTCTGTCTCCGTTTTTCATAGCCCTCAGATGAAGAAATCAGGGTATATTCAATCCCCTTATTGAGGTTATCTATAGAATAATTACCTTTTTGTCCTGTTTGTCCTTTTTGTCCGGATTTTACCTGTCTTAAGAAACTTTGCCCTTTAAGCAGATCAATAGTTGTATCAGAAAGCCCCTCACCTGTTCCAGAATCCTTTATTAATCCATAAACAAATGGATTCTCTGGAATAAGCAGCATTTTAAGATAGCTTGACTTTACTGATGAAACATTTATTTTTTGAGACGCTGGCTTGAAGCCATGTGCCTTAGCGGTGATAAGATGTTCCCCGGTAGAAAGCTCCTTGATCATATATTGCTCCCCTTCTTCCTGAGCAGCAATACTCGTTCCCTGTTTCTCAAACCTAACCCCTTTAATAGGAATTCCTGTATCCTCAATCCGTCCATCCATTGGGTGTCCGATATGAGCCTCAGCCATTATTGCCCCCTTACAGGGGATTGTCATGGTAAGGTAGGTTATCTCTTTTGCTGTTTTTTCTTCCACAGCCATTCTTGAACAAACTGTAAGCCTGTAGCGAGCCTCTGGTTCTTGTTGGAAGATAGTGGTACTCAAGAAATTTCTTTTATCCACACTCTTTGCCCGGCAAGGGATGGTTTCCCTGTCAGCACTTACAAAAGACCATTTATCTGAATGTGGGGCTGTTTCTTTTTCAACTATTAAAGAGACAATATATGATTCATCAAATCCACAGCTATTTTTTGCCTGACAGACCACACCAAACTTAAACTCGTTTTGCTTTTCAGGCATCATAAAATAGGATTCTTTTGCTAAGAATGGTTTGGTTAATGTCCAGACAGGCATCTCCAAAAACCCTTTCCATTCAGAGGTAATCCCGCCTATCATTACGCCTGGCGGGTCAAGGGTATTATCTAAGTTAACAACCGTCAAAGGGACCCCCTTTGTCAGAGGGGCTCCCTTATCATCTCCATAACCAATATTTGCCCAACAAAGAAAGAAAGCAATAAGTAATAACTTCCCAAAATTTCTCATATTTCTCATAATAATATGCCTCCTTGTAAATACAAAATCTCTTTTGCGTTTTTTTTCTACTTTTTCTACTTTTACTCGATGTTCAAGTTTTTTCTTATTGAACCGTGCTTTAAGCCGAGTAAAACCACAAGCAGCATGCTTGTGATACTAAGAGCAGGTCAATCTTCC
>JASEHA010000209.1 GCA_030018795.1 bacterium | reverse complement strand
AACCTATTGTTTGCCTTAGGCATTTTAGATTGTAGGCACTTGCCGATTTCAGGTTTATTTCAATTTTATCCGAATTTCATTTTCCTGGTGATTTTTCTTCAAATCCTCTTCCAGAGCAAAATATCGTTTTCGCAGCTCTTCAATTGTGGTCATTTCCTCATCAGGGAACAATTTTTCTATAATCTTATCCTGTTCTATTTCAACCACCTCAATTTCTTTAAACAATTTATTGATAGTCTGCACTGTTTGCTGTGTAATATGTGCTGGCAATTTTTGGTTATCCATAATGCTCTGAATCAGTTGCTTCTCTGTAGCATTATCCAGATACTGCATGTTATCCCGGTAATTTCGCACTTCTTTTATCACATTTTTTTCATAGGAGGAGTAAATTGCTTCAATTTCATTTTCAATCCGGCCAAGTGTGCCCGGTATTTCGGAATAGTTTACTTTTGAAGGGAATAAACACTGTTGGTGCTGGCAGCGAATAGTGCTTTTCAAACTCTCCTCCATGTTGTGCCGGATGCACTGGTATTGTTTCAACTCGTTCCATGCTAATACCTTTTGATTAAATGTAACATCGTTAATGCAGGTTAAATGGCTTAACATTGAAACCTTTTGAAAGGTTTCATTTTGCGAATAGGTGTTTAATATATCCCACGACACCTTCTTGCCTACATACTTTTCATGAGCCGGCAGGTAAAAATCGTAGATATAACTCTTCTTGAACTGCTGAATTTTGCCATTTATCGGATTCCGCTGCGATCGGTCACTGAATTTATTATAATCTGCACAGATTGTTATTACATTATCCCGAAATTCTTTCAATGCTTTCTGTTTCTGTTTATCGGTTACCAATAAGCTACAGTTTTCCAGTAATTTCATAGCATCGATCATGTAATCAATTGCTTCGTGAATTCCATCAGAATACTCTTTCAATGCTTCATTCAGATTGTCAATAGTATTTAACGCAATTACTATCTTATCCAGTTTATCGCTAACGGATTCAATCTTGCCAAATTGCATATGATTGGCAATATCCAGAGCCTGCCAGTTGATGGCTTGAATATTAGTAAACTCTTTTTGTACAGCTTCCATATCAATATAAATGGTTTCCTTTTGTTTAAGCTGCCTTATGGTATCTTCCATGGTTTGAATACTCTGCAAGATGCTGTAGATTCTTTCCTTGTATTCTTTAAATGCAATTTGCCGTTCCTTTTCGATGGCAATCTTCTCTCCGACTAATCCTAAGGCATTAAGCAGCCGTGATGCAAAATCATAGGAATAATCTTCTTGCAATCGAGTATAGGCAATAGTTTCAAAAGCTGCCAGGCTTTTCAATTTTTCCTTTATATTATTAATATCGATACGCTCCCCGCCTTTGAGTTGCAGATATACCTTGCCCAGCACGGTCATCAGCACCAGGCAAAGATACACGATTTCCGATTCCAGACCGTAATCGGAATTTTGCAATGGTGTAACAATGTCTTTTTCAATATCCGTAACCTGCTGTTTCTTGATTTTCAAAATTTCCAGAATCTTCTGAGCGATTCTGGATTGTGACAGGTCAGGGTAACCCCGGGAATCAAGTAAATCCATGCTTTGTAGAAACAGCCTGCTGGCACGAACAAGGTTGTTGAAGTCGCCGCGAGTCAAATCACTTGCAACCGGGTTTAGCGACTGGACAATATTCCGTGACGATAACTGTATAGAATAAACCGGATGTAGAGGGTAGTTATCATTAAAAGGCTTATCAAATAACGAAGTTTTCATCCCTTCAATGATCTCTGGTATGGTGGCTTTTTCACGGCCAAGTACCTTCCTGATAGACTCTGGGTTGCCATTTAAATCACAGATGGCAGAATGGATCAACAATTTTGAGAGACGATATTTAAAGCCGGTCACTGTGGTTGTTCCCCGATCATACCCGTTAATCCGCTCTTCCAGTTTTTTGGTCATGATATGCTTCTGGAATTTACTATCAATCAAGGACTTAATGGCAACAATCTCTTTAAGCAACTCCGTATTTTTCGCACCTTCAAGATGCAGTTTAATGGTCAATTGATTTTTGGCAAAGGTTTGAGCAAACGATTCTACAAAAGGAGAAACAAATACAATGGCATAATCTCGTGGTGGCAGTGGGCTAAATTTAGCACCTTTTTTCACAAAAACAATATAACCCTGACGAAAGGATTTTGCTGAACGCCATTCGCATTCGTCCGTAAACACATTGGTCTGACCTTCAACCCGCTCCAATTCAAGAATATCTTTTAATTGCTCAAACAATTCATGTTCGATTTCATCATCAGAAACCGGCCCTGCTTTCTGAGCAATCTTCTGTTCCATATCCACGCCTGATTTGGTATCAAAGCGGAAATATTGTAATCCTGAGTTTTCATCTTTTTGTGTTTTAATGTATTCACCATCTGTCACTTCACGGATTTTTTTGATAATCAGGTCAATGTTATCGGCAGCAGTAAACGTTTTATTGTGTGGCAATAGCATCAAGTTATTTGCCAGCTCCTGAGCGGTTGCTCCACATTCTTGCTTATTCCACAGGGAATAAACAGCGAGTCCCTTTACAATTTTATGAGCATCTGATTGGTATTTAGATTCCAGCAAACTAATCTTTTGTGTCAGTATGTGCATTACCTGGGACACATTATGAATTTCTTCCAGATTTCGTTTATTGGGGTTATTTTCCAACTGGTCGTAAATCTTATCAAAGGTAATGAAATATGGAAATTCTTCATTCAGCAGGCATTTAATCTGATCTATTGCAAACTGGATCACACCTCGTTTTTCAAAATAAGGCAAATCACTGAATAGTTTAATCAGAAACGGTGTTAAGGGGAACAGATCGACATAATCATCCAGATTGCGGCTGACATCCTCAATTTTCTCAGCAAACGGTATAAACTTACCTTCTAATTCATGTTTCTGTCTGGAGTTCTTGGGTACGATTCGTTCGGAAATGACCCGTTTAATATCTTCACGGTGAATAATAATATTCTGAAAACGCTCACCAATACGACCAAGTTCACTGGCCACATCCTTAAATTTGGGGCTGGAAAATACGTCTTCCTGCATCGAAGCAACAAACATCATATCCTGATCCTGACACACCTGTCCAATAACACGCAGGAATTGAAGGTCTTCTTTCATGGCTTCTCTTTGTTTGGTTGCCAAAAAGTCGGATATTTCATCAATTATCACCAACAACCCTGCCGTGGGCTGGCTTGTTTTTACCAGCTCCATGATTCTGTTGATATTCTCTTTGTTATCGTAATCTTGCTGTGAATCAAAAACGGGTATATCCAGGGCATATTTGGTTTTTAATTGCTGCTTGACTTTGCCGTAAAACCAGCGTTTCAGTTCCACCTGCCCGGATTGTAATTCAAAGTGCACTGTTAAATATTTTCGGTCAAATCCCATTACAATCTGTTTTATCTTTTCATTTGTAATACTATTGACCAGTTCTGGATTTTCCACTAAACTGGCAAGGAAACCAATCAGATGTGATTTACCGCTGCCGTAATTACCGATGACTGTCCGTGCCTTATGCCTGGGCTTTTTCATATCCTCGAAGAACTCAGCAATTTGCCTTTCAAGTGATTCAGAAATGATGAAACTGCTGACGATTTCCCTTTGACGGTTAGTTCCTTTAATATCCGAATCAATATCAACCACATCTTTGATTTGTTTAAAATTAAAAAGCTGTCCAATGGCTTGCGGCTTTAATTCAGATTCCGCAGCAATAAGAGTCCTTGCAGGTTTAATCGTATAATCTTCAGCAATATCATCTATCTTGACGAGAACAATATCATTAATCTCCTGATCATAATAATCTTCTTTACCTGCCTGTCCATAATAGATGCGACTTCCTAATTTCTGTTCATCCTCCAGGAAAAGGACGCAATTTTTATTTCTCGAATTGTATTTAAATGCACCTACAGGAGAAATTTTCAGAAATATATCGTGGTAAAGAATACTGGCATTGGTCAGAATCAGTTTGTTAGGTTTAGAATTGAACCAGTCTTTGATTCGGGAACCAATCTCGAATTCTAACCCTGATGTGGCCTCATCCAAATCTTTTTGTAGTGGAAGCAGTTCGCTTTCAACATCTACTAAGTGCCAGTTGTCTTCCACCAAACTATTGATAATCTTCTTTTTCTTTTCTTCGTTTTTACCAATGATGGCTAATAATTTAAATCGTAAAGAATCTGCCTGGGTGAGAACTGTTGAGAGAGCGATACTCATTTTTTCCTCCGTTGAGATAACGTAGTGATAGGAAATTTGTTGGTATTCTACTTGTTGCCATGCATATTCCCTCACTCTTTTATTAATTTCAAATTATAATTGGCAGCTTCATTGCATATGGGAGGTTTACCTTCAGCCATTGTACCATGCTGATTCATCCCTACAAGATTATACACCATCATAGCCTATTTAACAACAAAATTTTTATAGAATCAGCAATTCTCATTCTATCTACAAAGAGCACAAAGAATACGAAGAAAATAAAGGGAATAGAAAAAAATAATGAAAGATAAAAAAGGCAAATACATCTTAAATTTTGTGGCAAAAGGCTACCTTCTTTTGTCTTACTATCTTACATTTCTCTACATTTTCTCTGTGTACTGATGTGTTCTCTGTGGTTAAAAATTTCATAATTAGAATTGCTGATGGATAACACAGATTTTTTTCTTAGTACTCGATGTTCAAGTTTTTCAACCTACGATTCTTTCAGTCAAAAATAGATGAGTG
>JASEHA010000208.1 GCA_030018795.1 bacterium | reverse complement strand
TTAACCTATTGTTTGCATTAGGCATTTTAGATTGTAGGCACTTGCCGATTTCAGGTTTATAGGTCATATAAGTCCTGTATGACCTATTGGAGAAAAACAATGCGATTTTTGAAAAGACACCGTCGATTTGAAAAATACGAGCAGCCGCTTGAAGACCCCATTGCTGGCGTGGCAAATCTTTTTGATGTCAGCGTGGTTTTTATCGTCAGCATGATGATTGCCCTGTTTATGGCTTATAATATGATTGATCTCCTTGACCCAAAATCAGAGATAACAATTACCAAAAAGACTGCAGATGGTCAGATAGAGATAATTACCAAGAAGGGTAAGGAGATTAAGGTTAAAAAGGTTACGGATAAGAGATTGACAGGTGAAGGCACAAGGCTGGGAACAGCGTATCAATTAAATGATGGGAAGGTGGTTTATGTGCCAGAATAGAAATTTATCAAGAAACAAGGAGCAAGCAAGATGCTTGCGTTACAATATTATTTTTACCTTAATTCTTCACTTTTCACTTTTCACTTTTCACTTTTCCTCTGCTCATGCTGCACCAGCGAAGATAACCTTTTTACTCGGTGATACCTATGGCAAGATACTTGTTGAGGCAACTAAGGAGATTAAGAATACATACCCATATCTAAAGGATACGGTTGATTTCCAGATTTTGACCAGCAGAGCCATTATGGAGAGGGGAAAAGCGGCTGACTTAAGCAGCATTGCCCCTTCAAAGACTGTCGTTATCCTGTCTATCATGGATAGTCAGGCGTTTGAAAGGGTTAAGCCATATTTAAGGGGCAAATGTTATGCTGTCGGGGGAACACTCACCAAAGAACATGAAAATCTTGGGCTTATAAGCGATAACCTTATCTGTAAATACTATCAGGAAAACGGTGTGGAAAACATAAAAAATATGGTGCTTATGGTCATGAATAGGGATCTGGGGCTGAATGTTTCCTATAAAGAGCCGCTGCCTGTGCCTGATTTTGGCATATACTTAAAGAAGAGCAAAACAGCAGTAGCAAGCTTTGAGGATTTTCTGGCAGGCTATTGTTCTCTCCAGAAAGATTGTCCATGGGTAGGCATTGTCTTTGGGAAACATAATCTTGATTCAGGCAATACCAAACACCTTGATTTTATTATTGACTGCCTTGAAAATAAGGGTTTTAATGTCCTGCCTGTGTATGGGTATCCATCAGAGAAGCCGATAGAGATGTTCCTCTTTGATGAGGCGGGAACAAGCAGGGTAAGTGCGGTAATTGGCATGTCCTTGAAAGTAGGAATGAATCCTCAAGCCGCTATCCCGATTTTAAGCAGATTGGGCGTTCCTGTGATTAATGCTATCACCCTTTACACACAATCAAGGGAAAAATGGGAGAAGTCACCTGTTGGTCTTGATATCCTTGAGAGGACATGGCAGGTAGCCTGTGCAGAGCTTGGCGGACTTACACAACCTACGGTCATTGCCTCAAAAGAGGATGTAAAAGATTCCGAAACAGGGATTGAGTATGTTGAGGAAAGACCTATTCCTGAGAGGATAGACAGGCTGGTTGACAGGGTGAAGGCATGGACAAACCTTCAGGAGAAGCCAAACAAGGACAAGAAGGTTGCAATTATTTATTACAACTATCCGCCTGGCAAGCAAAATATCGGTGCGGCTTACCTCAATGTGCTTCCAGAAAGCCTGTGGGAGATACTATCCAGATTAAAGGCAGAGGGCTATGATATAGAAGGCTCTCCTGAAAACAAGGATGAGCTTTTTGATGATATTCATAAGTATGGCAGGAATATTGGCAATTGGGCTTTGGCAGAGATTGACAGATTAGCCAGAAGCGGTCAGGCAATACTTATCCCTATTAATGTGTATGAGCAATGGTTTGAAGAGTTGCCTGAAGGGTTTCGGAAATCTGTCCTTAAAAGCTGGGGTACGGTAGAGCGGAGCAAGATTATGGTCTGGCAGGGAAATATCGTTATCCCGCAGATCAAGTATGGCAATATACTCTTTACCCCGCAGCCATCAAGGGGATGGGAACAGGATGTCAAAAAGCTGTATCACGATGTTACCCTGCCGCCACATCATCAATACATAGCCTTTTACTTGTGGCTGAAAAAGGGTTTTGGGGCAGATGCCGTTGCCCATATTGGCACTCACGGCACTCATGAATGGCTTTGTGGAAAAGAGGTTGGATTTACTGATGAAGACCCGTCAGAGGTATTGATTGACGACTTACCCAATATTTACCCCTATATTGTGGATGATGTGGGTGAGGGATTGCAGGCAAAGAGACGGGGCATGGCAGTTGTTATTGACCATATGACCCCGCCATTTGATAAGGCAGGATTGAACAAAGAGTTGAAAGGATTGGCAGGACTTATTGACGATTACAATGTGGCAAAAGAGAAAAGCCCGATATTGGCTGAGTCAAGGCTTGTGGAGATCAATAGGCTTGCCAAAAGGATAGGTATATTGACTGACCTCGACATTGCGTCAATAAAATCCGATGATGAGCTGGGAATACTCGAACATTATATAAAGGAAATAGCCGAGAAGCAAACACCATTTGGATTGCATACCTTTGGAAAATCTCCGGACGAGAAATACCGAAAAAGCACGGCCGAAGCAATGCTTTCAGATGGATTGAGCAAGGAAAAGAGGACAAAAGATCTGGCAGAGATGGAGGGAAGGATACTTGAAAGCGGACAAAGGGAGTTGGACTCCTTTATAGCTGCCCTTGCCGGCAGATACATTCCAGCAGGTCCGGGACACGACCCCATCAGAAACCCGGCATCATTGCCAACCGGTAAAAACTTCTATTCCTTTAACCCATCAAAGATACCAGTCCAGTCTGCCTATGAAATGGGGGTAAGGCTGGCAAGGGAATTGATTGAAGGCTACAAACAGAGGCATGGGATATATCCGGACAAACTCACCTTCAATCTATGGGGTGTTGAGACCATCCGTCATGAAGGGGTGATGGAATCACAGATTATGTACCTGATGGGCATAAAACCAAAGTGGGATGAAAGGGGAATGGTAGTAGGTGTTGAGGTGCTACCCCGTTTAGAGCTGGGCAGACAAAGGATTGATGTAACCATTGTTCCATCCGGGCTTTATCGCGACCTATTCTCCAACCTTATGAACTTGCTTGATAAGGCTGTGAGGTTGGCCGGGGAACAGGATGAAGGGGATAACATCCTGCGGCTGAATATGCAAAGAATGAAGAAGAAACTGATGAAACAAGGCATTCTTGAGGATATGGCTGAGCGGATAGCCGGGGTGAGGTTATTCACCGTGCCATCAGGTGCTTATGGAACGAACCTCGCAAGTGTCATTCCCCTATCCAACACATGGAATAATGAAAAGCAGGTAGCTGATGTGTATTTCATGAGAATGAGCCATCTGTATGGAAATGGGTTCTGGGGGCAAAGGATAGAGAAGGATTATAAGGATATCAGCCTTGAGGTATTCAAGGATGCCCTCTCAGGCTCAAAGATGGCTGTTCATAGCCGCTCAGGAAATGTCTTTCAAACACTGGATAACGATGATTTCTTTCAATATCTGGGTGCAACGGCAATGGCCATTCGGGTAATAGACGGAAAAACACCAGAGGTTTATGTGACCAATATGGCCAATCCAAGGATGCCCAAGCAGGAAACCCTGCAAAAGATGATGGGCAGTGAGATGCGGACAAGGTATCTTAACCCTGAATGGATAACTGCCATGTTCAAGGAAGGATATGCTGGCAGCCGATTTGTTGATAAGGTTGTTGAGCATCTCTGGGGTTGGCAGGTAACTGTGCCTGAGGCAGTTGATGCTGCCAAATGGAATGAGATGTATGAGACCTATGTGCTGGATAGGAACAATTTAGGAATAAAGGATATGTTTCGTGGCTCAAAGAATATGTGGGCATATCAATCTGTTGTAGCCAGAATGTTGGAATGTGTAAGAAAGAAATACTGGAAGCCTGAGAAGGAAATAATCGAGACATTAGCCAGAGAGTATGCGGAAAGCGTGAAAGAGGTTGGGCTTGCCTGCTGTGATCATACCTGCAATAACCCATCGCTGACAAAATTTACCTCAAATGTATTGATGTCTGTGCCAGGGTTACAGTCTAAGGCAAATGGGTTTATAAAAGCCACAAAGGCAATACATGCATCGCAGACAGCAAACGATAGCCGGCAAAAGGCGGTCAGCAGGCAGCAGAAGGCAAACAGGCAGGATATGTCACCTGACAGAAAGGATAAGGTAAAACCGCCCGTAAAAAATGCAGCACCTGCATCAGCTGTTACCGGCTATGAGATGACAGATGTTGACACTGCTCAAGGCGGCTCATCAGCCCCAATCCCGTATCTGTTCCTGGCCGGATTTCTGGTATTTGTTGGGCTTGTTGCGTTAGGGTTTAGACGCAAATAGGATAGAAATCGATTACTCTGTCACTTTCGTTCCCACGGTTTAGACAATCAGGGCAGGGAGGGCGAAAAGGCGAAAAGGCGAAAAAACTCCGCCATAATTGTCCGATTCACCCTTCTGTTTCCCTACCGTTTTCTTCTCTTCCCGCACCGCTCCATCATTTCCGCACCTATAAATTGTGGGATTTAGATGCGTTTGCCATGCAGTCCTTTCAGATTTTTCTTGACATAGCCGATATTCTTACTGTATAATACTCGATGTTCAAGTTTTTACTGGTGACCAAGCAAGGAAGCGAAAAGGCATGAAGGTGAGAAAATGGGATTCGATGGGAAACTGATTGCAACGTCTTTCATGTCTCTTATTG
>JASEHA010000207.1 GCA_030018795.1 bacterium | reverse complement strand
CACATTGCAATTCCAAACATTTAAAGAATCACAAATTATGACGACTTAGAGTATATAAGAAATTATCCAACTGGTTGTAATCTTTGAGTAACCGCAAGGGTTGCCATTACAATTATAGTTGCAGCCATTGTTTACCCTTTAATCATCTTTACAACTTCTGCCACCCTTTTGCCAAGGGCTTCTGCCTCTTGCAATGCCTTGTCATTTGGTTTCCCAACACATGCTGCACCATAATGACCACCAGTAGTAATTGGATCACCCACAATAATCATTTGATGTATAAGCATTGCCTGCAGGATAGAAAGAATGGTTGTTTCCTTGCCACCTGTGTGGTGTCCGGCAGTAGTAAAGGCTGCCCCTACCTTATTCTTTAACTGCCTTCTCACGCTCACACTTACATCAAACATTTTTTTGACCTCAGCTGACATGCTGCCAAAATAAACTGGACTACCAACAATTATACCATCTGCTTCAAGCAGATCATTATTACCTACTTCTGTCACCGCCTTTAAGCTAACCGCACACCCTTCATCCTTTACACCCTTTGCCACAGCCTCAGCCAGTTTTTCGGTGTTCCCACCCTGCGAAAAGTAAGTTACCAAAACCTTTGCCATGAATTGACCCCCTTATAATACTAAAAAAGTTATTTATTTTGCAACCTTTAGTTTTTCGCATTCATGTCTATACACACATCCACAATACTCCTGCCGATAAAGCGAATGCTGTTTGGAGAATTCCATTGCCCTCTTAAACCCATCCTGTTTTTTGAAATCATACACCAGAAATGCCTTATTGTCTATTTCACAGCCTATTCTATTTATAACCAGTGCATTCTTATGAGGACTAACAGTAAGGGTTGTAGTAAAATATGGTATATGCTGCTCGCAAGCTTTTTCCCATGTCTTATTCAGCCTCATCTGAAAGCAAATCTCGCACCTTGCCCCGCCCTCAGGCTCCCCATTCATCCCATTGGTCAGCAAAAGCCAGTGGGTATAATCATACTCACCCTCAATCAGTTGAAGATTAAAGTGCTGCGAAACATTTTTAACCACATCCAGCCGCCTCTGATATTCTTCAGATGGGTAAATATTAGGATTATAGAAAAATCCAACTACCTCAAACCCATCGTTCCTTAACCTCTCAATAACCGAACTTGCACATATACCGCAACAAATGTGCAGCAGAACAATCTTTTTTTCTCCTATTTCTCCCATTCCTTTTTTACCCTGCCAAATGTGCTACTATCAGAAAAAACAGGCTACACCATCCAATAACAACGCCTGTTCGTCTATCTTTTATCGAGACATTTACCTTGCATTCATTGGACCATAACCCTGTTGTGTTTTGTGCCTTTGCTGTAATAATATGTTTGCCAGCTGGAATGGTCATTGGTCCTGTGTATGGTATAAATTCTTGCGAATCAATCTTTACCAGGATACTACTTATCCCTGCAGGATCCTCAGCACAAACCATAAACTGTGTTTCCTGAAGGGCATTATAGTATATCTGCCCACCCTTTACCTTTGGCACAATCGATGGCGTAGTGACAATGCTTGCCTGCGGCAAGGCTGATTGAGCACTTGCGTTTACATAAAAAAACAAAGCAATGGACATAATCACAAACAATATTCTCTTCATTTGCTCCTCCTTGGGTTATAAAATGGTATGCTTGCACTGCTATCGTGAAGCTTAACCTGACCTATACAGATAGGATAGATGGGTTGTCACCCATCCTACAACTATAGCATCTCTATGCGACACTGGAGGGTTGACTGACACTACTGGCATAAACAGCTTATGTAACAAGCACATAGCCCACTCTGTTTGGACAATTCGATATCTTGCCACTAAGGCTTTCTCTCGATTATATCGAATTGAGTGTCCATATTGACAGCTTGCAGCCACAAATACACAGCAAGGAACGGTCTTGACCGTTCCATACCCTATCCAAACAGATACGACTCAATAAACGGGGTAATATCTCCATCCATTACCCTTTGTATATCGCCCATTTCAAAGCCAGTCCGATGGTCTTTAATCAAGGTATATGGTTGAAAAACATATGACCTTATTTGACTTCCCCAGGCTATCTCTTTTTTCTCTCCCTCAAGTGTAGTTATCTTTTCTTGTTGTTGTTCCTGTTGATACTCATAAAGCCTGGCTCGCAGAACATGCATCGCACTTGCCTTATTCTTATGTTGAGATCGTTCATTCTGGCAGGTAACAACTATTCCTGTAGGCAGATGGGTAATGCGAACAGCTGAATCGGTTACATTTACATGTTGTCCGCCTGCTCCACTTGAATGATAGGTATCAATCCTCAGATCATCCTCATTTATCTCTACCTCAATATCTTCCACTTCTGGCATAACAAATACCGAAGCAAAGGATGTGTGTCTCCTTTTATTGGCATCAAATGGGGATATTCTGACTAACCGATGAATACCCTTTTCTGCCTTCAAGTATCCGTAAGCATATTTCCCTATTACCTCAATAGTAACGCTTTTAACCCCTGCCTCATCACCTGGCAAAAACTCAACAATATTTGCTTGATACCCCTTATTCTCCATCCATCTTAAGTACATTCGCAGCAGCATAGATGCCCAGTCACACGATTCTGTTCCGCCTGCCCCTGGATGAATGGACAAAAAGGCATTGCTTATATCATGCGGGCCAGATAATGCCATGCTGAACTCTAATGTTTGAATATCCTTCTGTAATGTGTTCAGATTGTTCTCAATCTCTGTGATAATCGATGACTCCTCTTCTTCTGTACCAAGCTGAATCAAAATCTCTATTTCTTCTATTTCTTTAACAAATTGTAGATATGGATCTATCTGCTCCTTCAATTGTGCCCTTTCCTGCATAATTGTTCTGGCAGCATCTGAATTATCCCAGAATTCATGATGCATTGTCTGTGAGTCTATGGTCTTTATTTTCTCCTGTGCTGCATCTACATCAAAGAGACCTCCTTAAATTTTCTACCCTTTCGGATATTTGCTGCAATCTTGCTTGTAATTCAGTAAACATGTATTTTCTCCTTTATTCTTTTTTTCGCCCTATGCAGAAATTAATTCCCATTATTGGAAGTGTGTCGTTAATGCACGATTATATTCATTCCAATCGTGTAATGTTGCTGGATCAAAATCTGCACCATTTGGCCAAACCAATGTGTGAACTTCATGATCAATTCGAACTTGATTAAATAAGGCCAAATCACGTAACGGTTGATATAATTCCCCTTTAAGGATAGGTTGGAAATTGATAATCTGCTCTGTGTTGTCGTCAAATTGTACTTGTAACGTATAGGGTGCAACAATCTTAAATGAGCTGACTTGATAGATTCGATGAATCACTTTTATCTCCTTATTTCAGTGGAGCAATAGGCTGCGGTTTTTGACCTTTTTGCAACTTTTGCCAATCGTCTGATAATTCTGTTTGATGTAGCTCTATCCATGCTTCAATCAATCGTTGTTGACGTTTGGGTAGTAAGCCTGAAATCAGCTCTATTGGCTCAATACTATAAATTGCTACTTCATTCTGATAATAAGCATGAAAATGTGGCGCATGGTGTTCTGCATCAACTTCCGCATACATACGAATAACAATCCCGAAAAAACGACTGAGTTCTGGCATAAATATATTTTTCCCCCTTTAAACTATCCAGCTACAACCAAAAGAACAATCTTGCATGTATTTCCTTGCAGCTCAATACTGCCATGATGAGCATTAATAATATCCCGACAAATATCCAATTCATCGCTGCCTTCAGAATCCTTATAGCTCATCTTGCCAGCATCACTAATCTCAATCACCACATCATCATCGACTGCATAACAGCCAACACCTATGTTGCCGCATTTATCAAGGCATTTTATCCTGTACTGAATAATAGAGGATAAGGCTATATTCATAGCCTTCCAATCAATCAGCACCCGTGGGATATTTTCACCGAATTTTAACCTGAGGTTTATTTGCGGATAAGCTGGAGCACACCCCTCTAAAATTTCCTCAAGAAGAAGGACAATATCATGTGGTGTTTGTGTGAGATTAGAAGATACCACCTGTAAAAACTCATCTGTCAGCTTACCCATCTCTTCTGTAATAAATTGTGATGCCTCATCCAATATCTCAGAAATATCAGGGCTTTTATCTGGATATTTTTCTCGAATTCGCTCTATTAAGATTCGAGTTGGTGTAATCGGCTTTTTAATCCCCTGTGATAACATCATTGATGCCTCTTTCCATGTCCTCTTGCGGATAGCATCCTTTAACTCATCTTGATTTGTCTTCAAGGAATTAGTCATTTGATTAAAGGCTTTTATCAGCCGTTTTATCTCAAACGGTGACCCTGAAGCATCCAGATTAGTTAATAAATTCCCGCTGGATACATCTCTTGTTGCCTTAGTCAATGCCCTTAACGGCTTAACAATCCAGCTGATAAATACCCATCCAAGAAAGATAGAAACAAAGAAAGCAGTCAGAGAAAGCAGAATACTATAGTTAATAATCTGCTGCTTTATTGGTGACTTAATTGCCTTAAGCTGCCTATATATCTTTAATGCCTCTTTTGCTTTATTGCAGTGTTTATCAGAAGGAGCATATTGAATAGCTGCCTCAATGGTGTCTTCAATGTCCTTTTGTGCCCAGAGATCAATACTTTCAGAGACAAGTTTTATCGAAAGTATGGTCAGTGGCAGGATAGAAATAAGGATAATAGTAATAAGACCAAGAAGCAGTCTGTATTGGATACGCATAGTTATTCACCATTCCTACTGTCGTGTCAACCCTTCAGTGTCGCATAGAGATGATATAATTGTAGGATG
>JASEHA010000206.1 GCA_030018795.1 bacterium | reverse complement strand
GGTAGTCGCAGGCTAAAGCCTGCGTCCTGCTTTATTAGTCGGACACTCATTTCTCATGCTTTGATGGTAGAGTTCGTTCTGAAAAATCGCAATTTATGCCAGTAGTAAATGAGTTTAATATATTATACGAGTGTAGATATGGCAGGAGAGCCTATGCAACACTCTTTTGTTATTTTTGAAAAAATAAAGCAACTTTTACTTGACAATCTCGTAAAAAACGTATACAATATTAGTTCAAGGATAGATGAAGATTGTGAGATTTCTTTCTTTGATTGGATGAAGATAAAGATATTAATATAAACTTAATGATTATTTTTTTGCTGTATTTTGAATAAATAAGCCTAAGTAAATAGATGTATATATCTTCCAAGAAAGTCTTGCAACCCTTAAATCATCCTACTTTCAGAACGCTAAATATCTCTTTTTAAAATACAATAAATCTTTACATGTTCTTTTGCTCGTTAAGGATACATGGATTATTTATGCCTTTAAGACAGGTTGCTTCCTTAAGTAAGGGTAAGTTGTTCGATAAAGGGATAAGGCTTAAAAAAGATAGCAGCTGTTCAGAAAGATATATAATTGCGGAGGTGACCTATATTGGGAGCATTATGGACAGGAATTATTGTGATAGTATCCATTGTAGTCTCTGGAGCAGGTGGATATTTTGGACGAAGATACTTAGACAAGATTAAGCTTTCGTCAGCAGAAGAGGTAAGCCAGAAAATAATTAAAGAGGCACATGATGAGGCACAAATCATAAAAAAAGAGGCAATCTTAGAGGCACGGGATGAGCTTCATAAGGAAAAAGGAGAGTTTGAAAAAGAGATACGGAATAGACGGGGAGAATTGGGTAAGATAGAATCGAGATTGTCCCAAAAGGAAGAAAGCTTAGATCAAAAGTTGGAAAACATAGAAAGAAAAACCAAAGAGATAAAAAATTATGAGGCTACTCTTGTAAATAAGGAACAGGAAATAGTTCGTCTTCGGCAGGAACAAATAGTTGCCCTTGAGAAGATCTCTGAATTAAGCAGTGCTGAAGCCAAGAAAATGCTTATGATAAGCATTGAAAGTGAGGTCAGACATGAAGCTAATAAGATGATCAAACAGATAGAGGACGAGGCTAATGAATTGGCCGAAAAAAAGTCAAAGGAAATACTTGTTCAGGCAGTTCAGAGGTGTGCCTCTGAACAGGTAGCTGAAACAACGGTTTCTGTGGTTAATTTGCCAAGTGATGAGATGAAGGGAAGGATTATTGGAAGAGAGGGACGAAATATTCGTGCACTTGAGACATTAACCGGTATAGACCTGATTATTGATGATACCCCTGAGGCTGTTATCCTTTCAGGATTTGATCCAGTGAAAAGGGCAATAGCCAAGCTTGCTCTTGAAAGATTAATTGTCGATGGACGAATTCATCCGGCAAGGATTGAGGAGGTTGTCGCAAAGGTTAAAGAAGAGATAGAGGAATCAATGAGAGAAAAAGGGGAGCAAGTTACCTTTGATCTGGGCATCCATGGCATAGCTCATGAGGCTATATATCTTCTTGGAAGGCTTAAATATCGTACCAGCTTTGGGCAGAATGTGCTTCAGCATAGCAAGGAGGTGGCTACCATTGCCTCAGTCATAGCTGGAGAGATTGGCGCTAATATTACCATGGTAAAACGAGCCGGTCTTTTGCATGATATTGGCAAATCAATTGATGCTGATGTCGAAGGCTCTCACGCAGCTATAGGGGCAGACCTTGCCAGAAAATTTGGGGAGTCTAAGGAGATTATCCATGCTATTGCTGCCCATCATGACGAGGAAAAGCCACAAACATTAGAGGCATTCATTATCCAGGCAGCTGATGCTGTCTCTGCCGCCAGACCTGGTGCCCGTAAGGAAAACATGGAGGCATATGTCAAGAGGTTGAAAAAGCTCGAATCTGTGGCCGAAGAGTTTAAGGGTGTGGAAAAAGCCTATGCTATCCAGGCTGGTAGAGAGGTAAGGGTAGCTGTAATGTCTGAAGAAATCGATGATGTAGGTATGGCAACCCTTGCCAGAAATATTGCCAAACAAATAGAAGAACAATTGGAATACCCCGGCCAGATTAAGATAACGGTTATACGAGAAACAAGGGCTGTCGAATATGCTAAGTAAGAGGTTTAATGCGTAGAGACGCAATATATTGCGTCTCTACATCTGACGACAGGGACTTTTGATGAGGATATTATTAATTGGTGATATTATAGGCAGAAAGGGACGAGAAATAATAGCCTCTATATTGCCGAAATTCAAACAGGAAAAGAAAATCGATTTTTGCATTGCTAATGGAGAAAATTTAGCCGGTGGTTTTGGTATAACCCCTGCTGTAGCAAAAGAGGTCTATGTAGCTGGGGTAGATGTCCTCACTGGCGGCAATCATATCTGGAGTAAAAAGGAAATATACCAGATTATTGATAAGGATGAAAGGATACTCAGACCATTGAATTATCCAATAGGCGTACCAGGCTGTGGTGGACGAATCTATACTGTTAGTAATCAGCGGATCGGGGTAATAAGCCTTTGCGGCAGGGTTTTTATGGATAATCTTGATTGCCCATTCAGAACGGTCAGGCTTGAAATAGAAAGGATGCGGACAGAAACACAAAATATCATTGTAGACTTTCATGCTGAGGCTACCTCTGAAAAGGTAGCCATGGGGCTGTATTTAGATGGTTTAGTCAGTGCAGTGATTGGAACACATACCCATGTCCAGACTGCAGACGAAAGGGTGCTGCCACAGGGAACAGCTTATATTACTGATACAGGCATGGTTGGAGCAAAGAATTCTGTTATTGGGGTAGATAGTGCGGTTATTATCAAAAGGTTTTTAACCTCAATACCGATTAAATTTGAGCCGACAAAAACAGGTCCAGGTATATTTTGCGGGGTAATTATAGAAATCAGTTCAGATACTCCATGCTGTGGCACTGTTGCTAATGCCTTGAGTATTAAAAGGGTTCAATGCGAGGTATAATCGGTTAGAGGTAGTGGTTAAATGCAGTTAAGACACGGATTGCACGAATTGACACGAATGGAGAAGTAGAAGTAATGGATAATCTTAATAAATTAGTGTCAGATTTTTAGATAATTCGTGATAATTCGTGATAATTCGTGAAATTCGTGTCTATGTTTGAGAGATAACATCAGTAAGAGACGAGATTTTCGTTTCTTATCTTACATCCATGTATTAGTTCTAAGGGTTGATACGCAAAAGGAGGTCAGAGGTGGAAACATTAAAGGTATCATCAAATTCCAAACCAAACGCTGTTGCAGGAGCCTTAGCAGGAGTTATCAGAGAGAAAGGGCGTGCAGATATCCAGGTTATTGGTGCTGGTGCCCTGAATCAAGCCATTAAAGCCATTGCTATTGCTCGTGGATTCCTCGCTCCATCTGGTATCGAGCTGGTATGTATCCCTGCCTTTGCTGACATTATAGTGGATGGATACGAAAAAACAGCTATTAAGCTCATTGTTCAACCTCGGTAAGTAAATTAGGACAGACACAGGTGACTGTCCTTACTATGTTTCATGTCTCTAATTCCTATGATGAGGGAATTGTGGATAAACCTTATATCTATACTATCTCAGAGATTACTTCCAAAATCAAACTTATTCTGGAAGGAAACCTGCATAACATTTGGGTAATGGGAGAGGTTTCTAACTTAGTTATTCCTGCCTCAGGCCATGTATATCTTACACTCAAGGATAACTATTCACAGATAAAGATGGTTATCTTCCGGAATAGGGCAAGCCTTTTAAGGTTTAAGCTTCAGGATGGGTTGACCATTATTGCTCATGGAGAGATAAGTGTTTATGAAAAAAGGGGCGAATATCAACTTATTGCTGACCATCTTGAGCCTGCTGGATATGGTGAATTATACCTTGCTTTTGAACAGCTAAAAGAGCGGTTAAGGGTTGAAGGGCTTTTTGATGAGGCACATAAAAAGCCTTTGCCCATGCTGCCTGAACGAATTGGGATTATCACCTCTACCACTGGTGCTGCTATTTGTGATATGTTGAATATAATCAATAGAAGGTTTCCAAATATAGAGATACTCATCCATCCAGTCATGGTTCAGGGCGAGACAGCCCCATCTGATATTGCCAATGCTATCTCCCAGATGAATAGATTGCCGGATATTTTGCTGCCTGATGTCCTTATTGTGGGACGAGGAGGCGGGTCAATAGAGGACTTGTGGGCATTTAATGATGAAAGGGTAGCAAGAGCCATATTTGATTCCAATATCCCCATAATATCTGCTGTAGGGCATGAATGTGATTTTACTATAGCTGACTTTGTCGCCGACCTGCGAGCACCAACCCCATCAGCAGCAGCAGAATTAGTGGTAAAAAATAAGAGAGAGCTTGTAGAAAGGGTAGAGGTGCTATCCATTCGTTTGAGGCATAGCATTCAAAAAAACCTTGACCTTATTGCCTACAGACTAAAAAGACTCCAGGAATCCCCTGCCCTTCTGCGGGCTGATTATACAGTACTTCAGTCTCAGCAACGGGTTGATGAGTTAACCATTGCCCTGTCCTATGCCTTATCCAATCTTATCAAATTGACCCTTGCCAGACTTGAGACGATTACCGGTAAACTCTATACCTTAAACCCAACAGCTATCCTTTCAAGAGGCTACAGCATTACCTTTAAGCTTCCAGAGGAAACCATCATCAGTAATGCTAATCAGGTGAAAAAGAAGGATAGGGTAAGGATACGGCTACATGAAGGAGAGGTAATTGCTGAGGTAGCTAATACTTGATGTTCAAGTTTTTAACCTACAATAGTCAAAAATAGATGAGTGAAA
>JASEHA010000205.1 GCA_030018795.1 bacterium | reverse complement strand
CTAGACTCCTGTGCTCTCTCTTGTTGGACCAATACCCCAGAAACACCCCCACTCGCGCGGGGAAGACACGAGTCATGCCTGATTTAGACATACGCTCAAATTCCCGTCCTTCATTATCAAAAAAACAATCATACCAGTCAAGAAAATCACTTTTGAGATTTATCTTCATTTTTGTGTCTCCCTTTCTCCCCACTAATCTCCAGCACAATCGGTCTCTTCGACACTAAAATCAGCTCCATCCTCCCCTGCTTTGTTATGCTTGCCTCATGAAGCCGATTACGTCTCTGCACGAGACTAAGTCCCTTCCGATTATTGCATCCTCTGGGCACTCCCATAATGGAGAGACACTCAGAGCCGCATTACAACGTTATCCTATCCCACCCATCACAGTTAAATTTTTCGTCATCCCAATTGCATGTACAAGCAATCACCTGACCTTGCTGACTCGACCTTACTACGTGCAATACCTCACCAACCACATCCCCCGCCTCTGCCAATTCCAGATGTGTCAATGGATTTTCACCACCGCAAAGCGTCTGGGATAAAGCATTTATAAAACTGACTCTTTCTCCTCCAGAGAGATTAGAGTATGGGTGATATTGCCCACCTATTATCCAGCCAATATCTACCTTCCCATCTCCGATACTGATGTTCGATTTTCCATTCGTGAGCAACTTGTCTACCTCAACACATATCGTTTCTGTAACTCCCCTGATTAACTTCTCTCTCTGCGACAATAGTCCTTTCATTTTGACCTTGTCTGCTGCAATCATTTCCTCCATTGTAATCAGCTCACCCTTTGCCTTGTTCATTGTAGATATCACGCCTTTCAACTCAAGAAGGCTGTCTCTTCTTGCCTCGAAGGCAGCCAAATCACTTTTTAATTCCGATATTGTTTTCATGCGACACCTCCCCGACTCTTGACTTCTTTTCGCATTGCCTGTAAAGAAAATCTCGCAATTGGCAGCATCTGCTCTGCCCCGCATTTATGACATACAGGAGCTTTTCCTAATGCTTCTATTACACTATTCAAAGTGTTCAGGCAACTGATGCACGGCAGACTATCTGCATCCTTGATCACCAATGCTTCAATTACTGCAGGGAAAACCTCTTCACATTCACACGGAGGGCATACCGTCTTTTCGTTGGCATCAACAAATTGCTTCCCTGGCAGTTGCTCTTCCGAGCCCTGCCAACCCGCTTCCTCTGCTATCCCCTTAACTGCTCTTGCCGCCTGCTGTGCCTCGAAATTCGCCTTTGCCTCAGCTATTATAGCCTCTTCTCTCTCCCTCCTCATTCTCTCCCTCTCAATCTTTTCCATCTCTTTTATCTGGGAGGTTATGCCTTTTATCTGCCTTTCTACCTCTGCAAAAGCTTCATCGGAATACTCCCCTTTCGCTCTTGCAGTAGCCTCCAATCGATCAATCATTCCCCTTTGATTGAGGATTGTTTTCTGCTGCTTATTAATCTCCTCTTTTAGATTATCAATCCCTGCTTCCAACGTAGCAATTTCAACCCCATCTCCGAATTTCTCACAGAGGAAGGCTATCTGCTTCTGGTCAGACTTTCCCAAAAGCTCTTCTATTGTCGGAATAGAGATATTAATTTCTTTTAATGCTTCAGCCTCCTCTCTCCTGTTGAGAGATTTATTGTCCTGATAAAAGCTTTGGACTATCCCTTTGTCCGTCTTTTCTAACATTCTTGTTATCTCTTTCCCATCATCGAAGGTCACCTGAACACTGAACCTATTCGTAGTTTTACTCCTGTCATAATGTTCCTCGAACACATCAGCCATATTCGCCGACGATACAGAAGACAGGGCAAACTGTATTGCCTGCCAGACACTGGTCTTACCGCTACCGACTTTGCCAATAATCAGAGTAAACTTGCCCAAATCGTAACTACAAGTAAAACCATTAAACCCATCCAAAGAAACCCTTGCAATCATCTCATCCCTCCCTATCTGCTATCTCGCTGGCTTTCTTATTGATTGCCATACATTCCTCATCGGTAAGCTGGTTCATCTGTTTTGTAATCCCCAATTCTTTCATTGCCTCTTTAACATAAGGTATTTCTAATAATTGCTTTTGTGTAGCAGTCAATTCTGTCTGCTTTTTATTCTCTACTTGTACTGCCAGCCCCTTCTTAACAGTAAGCCTCATTCCTATTGATATGAGCTCTTGTTGCTCTTCTGCTGAACACATACTGATTTCCTCTTTATGTGCTTTCCACCAAATAGAAGCTTCTGTAGTGTTTTTGAATTGCAGCATTTGTTCTTTCATGGCTGGAAATGATACCTGTTTTTTTCCCCTGCCAAGACTTTTCTCTCCATCATCATCCTCAATATCATCCTGCGTAGTTACTCCTACCAACGCTGACAATGAATACCTCTTCGCATATTGCAAGGCAGACCCGATACTTTGGGGATCATCTTTGGCATGAATTATCGGATACCTACAAGCTACCCATTCACCGCTTCCATGCCATAAGGTTGTTATTAACAGAAACACCCCATCAACAATATCTGTTGATTGGGTAATTGATAATCCATTGTTTCCCAATGGCTCTCGTATTGCCCCCCATATCTCTGCAAGGTCAGCATAAGTGCTATGGTAAAAAGGGTTTTTTGCATTACGCTGGACAGACCTCATTCCCCTTTGCATGGCAGATAATGCTGTAGTTAACTGCGAAATATTCTCACTATTATTCATCTTTTCGTCCTCCTTTATTTCTTTTTAGAAAAATCCTTTTCTCTTAATACCCTTGCTCCAGGGACATCCTCCATATATCTCTGTGCCAATTCAGGTTTTTCAATAATAAATCTATCCTTATTACCATTACCAGTCCTACAGTCCCGCAATAATATATCCCCCCTCCATCGCAAATCCACATCTGCAACATTTCAAACATGATCACCTCCTTTTCCTCTTCGCCTTAAGACACCTTTTCCTCTCCAGATAATCAATCACGGCATCCCCCTGATAGAGCCGCTTCAGCCTTTCCCCGCCACTGCAGTCATCCATTGTCTCACATATAAACAATCATGGCAAATCACTACTATCACCAGAACAATCATCAATATTGAAGTGGTAACCCGCAAGGTGTTCAGCGTCCTCAACATCTCGATACAGATATTCCATCTCCATCAAATCCATTAATTTCTTTGCCAATTGGCTTTTTACGCAAGACTTGCTTCCGTATAGCGTATATCTTATCATTCCACCCTCCATATCAAAATATTTCTCTTGACTCCAAATTTTATAGCATCAGACCTTTTCCAGAAAAAGATGTCAACCCTTTTCTGATGCCGCTTATTCATTCTATCCTCGACAGAGACCATGTATTTCTTACCATCTATCCAGAATGACATAGAGGAGTTCATTGGGAAATCCCCTTCCAAATCTCTGCTTATAGCAACAATTCCTATCCTCACTCTCTTGTTTGTTGCAGTAATAAGCGGGTCACTATCGCATTGGGCTACAGTGGGAGAGTATCCTGTAACATCGCACCTGTCATATACAGGTTCTCCTTCATCACTTACATAGATAGGAAATTCAGGTAGTTGCCGTTCTGCACATGCTTTGACTACCATCCCTACAGCAAATACTCCTAACAGCAGTATTGCAGCTACACATACTCGTTTATTCTTACGCATCGACATTTCTGCTTTCCATGAATCTGTCCATATAATATCATTTCCTGAACGTCCCATAGTAGTAACATGATAAAACATTTTATCTCTCCTTTTTCATCTTTTCCCCCAATTATTCTGGGCAGGCAGTCTAAACATCGACCAGGGAGGGGTTAATGTTTTTTCTGCACTGCCTACCCATATATTAAAAACCCCACAGTTTCTATTTCTATTTATTAATTGTTGTGCTGGTTTCCAATATCTATAACATTTATCTTTATGTCTCTTCTATAAGATGTCTTTTATTAGAAAACACCTCATCGAATCCAATCTCTCTACCCATTACAATAGAGAGATTATCGATTATTCCCTCTCTTTTCGCTGCCCCAACAGGAGTATCCTGCTGAAGAGCCTTACTGAGATAGCTGCCCACCATTGGCACAGCATTCGCAAACCTACTCAGAGAAACATTCTTTTTGTCTAACCATTCCCTTATTATTGGGTTAACATAATACCGATTTTTTGCAACCCTTGCCATTTTCATCACCTACCCTATTAAGTTTGATACTTAATTATATCATGTCTTTTTATTTTTTGTCAATATTATTTTCAATATTTTTTCATATTATTTATAGATTCTTATATTTTTTTATCACGTTTTGTTTCTATTTCTAATTTTTATATTGTTGCCACCTCCTAATCCCTTTTTACTGCCAATTCATAATTAAATTTGTAATAGCACAGCACACTATTGCATAGATAGCAACCACTATCACTATAGAAATTTTTATAAAAAACTTAATGTGCGACTTCATATTTTTATATTTACTCCTCTATCTCTAATATTGCAGGTCTCAACACAACCTCGACCCGCTCCGATCTGTGCGTGCCCACGATTGTTGTTTTACCAGCAATCACTTTTTTATCATTCCCTACCTTGCCCACGCCAAAGATACCGTCGAGGACACTCTTTTCATAGTTGTCTTTATCCCCACGTAAAAGAGGCAGTACATATCTTACATTCTGTCTTGTTTTACATTTTGGGCAAATAACAAACCCTGCCTTCGTTTTTATTGTTGTCCATTTTTTCTTACATACACAAGTATAATCTTTCCTTGGAATAACCTTTAGAAAAACCATAATATCTATATGATAATATTCATCAAGAGCCAGCTCTATTGCCTCTGCTGAAGATAATCTGTGAAATGCTGACAGGAAAGACATTCCAACAAACCCTTTA
>JASEHA010000204.1 GCA_030018795.1 bacterium | reverse complement strand
TTTCTATGAAACACTTTATCAAAAGAGCCAGTAGCAGGTCTTCCCCGCGCGAGTGGGGGTGTTTCTAGAAGGACATCCATTGCCTGCTGTGCGAATGACGTCTTCCCCGCGCGAGTGGGGGTGTTTCTTAGACGAGATGATGCAGAAAGTTGCGTCTGACAGTCTTCCCCGCGCGAGTGGGGGTGTTTCGAAGCAACCAAGAACTTGTTGCAGATGGATGAGGTCTTCCCCGCGCGAGTGGGGGTGTTTCTGCTGGACATGCCGAAAATTATCTTGACATGATGGTCTTCCCCGCGCGAGTGGGGGTGTTTCTAATTATGGCAACACAAGCACGGTTAGACTTAAGTCTTCCCCGCGCGAGTGGGGGTGTTTCTGCTATTGAGATTGACGCAGAGAATGATACTCCGTCTTCCGCGCGCGAGTGGGGGTGTTTCTTTGTTCAGCTTCTTCGCCATCCCACAACACCCGTCTTCCCCGCGCGAGTGGGGGTGTTTCTTGTTGGTGAGATGCAACAAATATGCTGACGGAGTCTTCCCCGCGCGAGTGGGGGTGTTTCTAATAACTCTGCTGCAAACACAAACTATCGGCTGGTCTTCCCCTCGCGAGTGTCTGGTGCTCTGCTGCTCTGGTGCCTGCTCCTCTCAACCCTTGACCCCTTTTGCCCTTAATTTTCGATGATATGATATTGCAAATCGATGAGCCTCGTTTCGAATGTGTTGGAATAGGTGCAACACAGTGGAATCGCTTTGAAGCGGCAGTGGATTGCGAGAATTTGTGGTAAATATGCGGTCAGTCTTATCCTTTTCTTGCGGCTTGGTTATGGATATCAATGGTATCTCTTGAATCCCAAGCATAGTAAATACTCTGGATGCTGCATTAAGCTGCCCTTTTCCACCATCAACCATAACCAGATCAGGCCACTGCATGTTCTCTGCCAGTACCCTTTGATACCTTCTATTTACAACCTCTTCAATCATACCAGTGTCATCCTGACCGGCAAACTTCCCTCCTTTCTCGCCTATCTTAAACCTGCGATACTCAGACTTTTCAGGTTTGCCATTAACAAAGACTGCCATAGAGCCAACCGCCAGATTACCACTAATATTTGAGATATCAAACGCCTCAATCCTTGATGGGATTTTTTTTAAGCAGAGCAGAGCCTTTATCTCTGAAAGCTCAGGTGGCACACCCTGCTGTTTCAATATAGACTCAGCATTGTGTATGGCAAGCTCTACCAGCCCTTTTTTATATCCCCTTGGGAAAACAGTTATCTGCACCCTTTTCCCTGCCTTTTCAGAAAGCAGCTCAACGATTGCCTCTTGATCCTCTATCCTGCATCCAGTGATTATCTCTTGTGGTATGGTGAGCGTACGATAGTAATACTGCTTTACAAATGCTGACATGGTTTCTGAGAGTGATTCATTTTCAGGCACATCCAATGTAAAATGCTCCTGTCCTATCATTCTGCCTGACCGTACCAATAAAACTATTCCAATATTTTCCTTCACAGTGATAACATCAATCGAAACAGATGTATTTATTGTCACCCTCTGCCTTTCCATTATCTTCTCGATATCCCTGAGCTGATTTTTAATCATGGCCGCCTGTTCAAATCGAAGCAAGGAGGCCTCCAGCTTCATCTTTTTGGTCATATCAGCGATAAGATTATCCATCTTTCCTTCCAGAAACAGGCAGACATCCTTGACTATTTCGCGGTAGCCTTCCATGTCTATTTGATTAGCACAGGGGGCAACGCATCGCTTGATGTGATAGTTGAGACAAGGCAGCTTTGTTGGGCATGGCTTAATCCTTTGTTTGCAATCTCGAATAGGAAAGATTTCCCGTATCAGTCTTATTATCCTTCTCATAGCCGAGGTATTAGTATATGGTCCAAAATACGCTGCCCTATCAGGCAGTGTTTTTCTAACTACAAGCATCCCTGGATAGTCTTCGTTCAGGGTTATCTTGATGTAAGGGTAGGCTTTATCATCCTTAAACAATACATTGTATTTGGGGTGGTGTGTCTTTATCAGGCTGCACTCTAATATCAAAGCCTCATTCTCTGAAGAGGTGATGATATAATCTATTTTGACAGCATTTATTAAAAGTTGTTTTGCCTTCCAGTCATTGAGGTTTTCAGAAAAGTATGACCTGACTCGCTTGATTAATGATGATGCTTTTCCAACATAGAGGACTGTCCCATTTGTATCCTTGAATAAATATACCCCAGTAGTATCAGGCAAGAGGGATAAGGAAGAGAATAAACCCTGGGTGTGAATATCTTTCATAGTCAGGACTCCAATCTTGTCCTCATCTTAATCATAAAGGTTGTGCCTCTGCCAGGCTCACTTACAACCTCAATCTCTGCTTTATGTGCCTCAATAATACGCTTGACTATAGCCAGTCCCAAACCTGTGCCTTTGCCCTTGGTAGTAAAAAACGGGTCAAAGATATGCTGCAGATCTTGCTCCGATATCCCTGCTCCTGTATCAGAGATGGTTATACATGGACCCTCTTTAATCCTAACCCTTAACTCACCCTTTCCTCTCATAGATTCTAAGGCATTCTTGACAAGATTGGTAAATACCTGTCTAAGACGCTGGGGATCAGCTTCTATTTGAGGCAGATCAGGTGTAAAATCCTTGATTATTTTTATACCAGAGAATATCTCAACAGGTAGCTCTTTTAGAGAGTCCTCAAACACCTCATTTACCGTAACTATGATTGGCTTGAGTGCTGGTGGTTTTGAGAAGTTCAGCAGGTCATTGATATAGGAGGTGATCCGGTCTGCTGCATTATCTATCTGCAAAAGAATATCTTGTGTACTCTTTGGCTGCTCTGTCGTGGTTTGTTTCAGGTAATAGAGTCCAGCCTTGATTACTGATAAAGGATTCTTTATCTCATGTGCAGCTTCAGAGGCAATCTGACTGGCAGCAGCAAGTTTTTCCGATTTAACCAGTTTATCATGAAAGGTCTTTAAGTCTTTTGTCATTTGATCAAATGCTCTGGACAATTGCCCGATTTCATCATGGCTTTTAATAGACATATGATAGTCAAAATTGCCCTGAGCAATTATTTTTGTACCTGCAAGCAGTCCATTAATGGGCTTGCCTAATACGAATCTTACAAGTAAGGTAATGGCTATGGAGGTAAAAAGGATAGCAAATATAATTATCAAGATGGTAGCATGTTTGACATTATCCAATCTCTGTTTTATGCTGCTAAGGGAAAAGATTAAACGTATCTTGCCAATCTTCATGGTCTCTTTTTTAGCTGTATCAAGAAACATCTCCTCCTGTATCTCTTCTCCAAGCCTCTCACTAAAAATAGGGGCAGTATATTCCTTAATATATTTGTTGTCTTGCGTTGTTCCTGCCTGAGACAGGATTTCTCCCTGTTTATCCTTGATTTCGCAAAAGATAATATCTTCCTGGCTTACAGCCGTCTTGCCTATATTAGAGAGCATTTCTCTGTCCCCAAACAGAATCGGATATTCACTGCTTGAGGCAAAACTATTAATTACTGCCTTTGCCCTCTCATCAAATTCAAACAAAAGGGCTTTTTCCCCATGATGGAGGAAATAAAAGCCAAGGACTGTCCCCAGAATAGTGACTGACAAGACAAATAAAAAGCTGATTTTTTTATCAATTCCAAATTGCATGAAGATTCTCCTTCATCCTGAAATTGGCAAGTAAATGGGATGAATGTAGCCCAGGATTCTATCCTGGATATACTTAGCTAATGATTTCGCTGCCTGAAGTTTTCCAACATAGAATGTTGGGCTACATCCGGCATTTACAGGGATAAGCATTACCAGTATTTTGGGTACTTGCCGATTCCATGTTCATAGCACACGGATGATATTGCTATTTCCCAAATACTTCACTTGCCTGTTTAATAATTGCCCTCGGAATCTCTATACCCAGTTGTTCAGCAACCAATAGATTCAAAGAAAATGTTACCCTTCCCGGTTTTACAGGCAATATATCGGCCGGGCTCTGTCCCCCAAGTATCTTCAGAGCAATTTCCCCAGCCTGTATTCCAATATCATAATAATCACACTCAAAAGAGACCAGGGCACCTGCTCTTGTATAATAAGAAGAAAGACCAATCACTGGAAATTTTCTCTTTAACCCCTCTATTAGCAGATACTCTACTGCCTTAGGGAAATATATCTTCGTATCAGGTATCATCAAAAAACAATCTATCTCTCCTGAGATACTTTTGAGTGCCTGAGAGATGTCCTCTCCAGAGCTAACCTTGCGGGAGATAAGCTGGCAGTCTAACTCTCCACATGCCTGTGATATTTCATTATACATATGAAGTGTTCCATGTGAATAAATCGTTCCAATTTTTTTAACCTGCGGCAAGAGCCTTTTAATCTCTCTCAACTGTATTATAGCCGGAATACTCAATGAAACCCCGGTAATATTTGAGCTGACAATCTCTTCTGGGTTAAGCACCATGGAAAACACCACCGGAGTATGCGTTATCCTTTGTCTGGCTAATTTTGATGCACCTGAACCCAGGGTAAGGATGATATCCTGCTTTTGCTTTTTGACTTGAGAATAAATTGCTTCAAGCTCCTGGTGCTTTAGATTATACTCATATACCTTAATCGCTATCTTCCTTTTTTCAAAAAACTCCTTAAACCCCTGCCAGGCTTGCTGATAAGGAGCAATATCCGAGGAAAAGATAACTGCTACTGCTGCTGCCTCTTCAGCTGCAAAGCACCATTGACTGAAAAGTGTCAGGAAAAGGACAAGCCCAAGTTTGGTAATAGATAAATTTTTTCTCATGTTCACCACCTATTTTTCATGTAGTGTCGTGTCAACTCTCAATTGTCGGATAGATGAGGTAGATGGGTTAGCACC
>JASEHA010000203.1 GCA_030018795.1 bacterium | reverse complement strand
AATCTCGACTTATGGGATTGCTTCGTCGCTTTGCTCCTCGCAATGACGAAAAGGCGAAAAAAGTGTTGCCTTGTTTTGAACCATGCTAAAAACTTGAACATCGAGTTACACATTGCTTTATTTGCCTTGCGTTGATGAAATAGATGGGTTAACACCCATCCTACAACTGAATGCCTAAGCAATTAGCGAAAAACTTAAGTCTCGAGTTAAAGAGATGATTGGAGCATGAAATAATGTCTTATACACCAAGCAAAAAGCCTGAGTTTTTACCCATGTCCAAAGATGACCTGAAGGAACGTGGATGGAAGGAATTGGATGTAATTCTTATTACCGGTGATGCCTATGTTGACCATCCTTCTTATGGGACAGCAATTATTGGCAGGGTATTAGAGGATGCAGGGTTCAGGGTGGGCATTATCAGTCAGCCTGATTGGAGGAATACTGCTGATTTTTCCATGTTAGGCAAGCCACGGCTATTTTTTGGGATTACTGCCGGTAACCTTGATTCAATTATAGCCAACCATACAACTACCCGAAACAAAAGAAAATCAGATGATTATTCACCTGGCGGAAAACCAGGTTTGCGACCCAATCGGGCATCTATTGTTTATTCCAACAGGATAAAAGAGGTGTTCCCTGATACCCCTATTGTTCTGGGAGGTATAGAAGCAAGCCTGCGAAGGCTGGCTCATTATGATCACTGGTCTGATGAGGTAAGAGCGTCGATATTGGTAGATTCCAGGGCTGACATCCTGGTCTATGGCATGGGTGAGAGACAGGTTGTTGAAATAGCCAGACGGTTAAGATGCGGAGAAGATCTGGAGGATATCTGCGGCACAGCTATAATTAAAAAGGATATGGACATACTCAAAAGTGCGGTTATCATCCCTTCCTTTGAAGATGTAAGCACAAGCAAAAGAAAATTCAATGAAGCATTTGCATTATGGTACAGGGAATGCGACCCATTTTGTGGCAAAACTGTTGTTCAGCCGCATGGCAACAGGTTTGTTGTCCAATTTCCGCCTGCCGTGCCCCTGAGTACAAAAGAACTGGATCATATCTATCAGCTCCCTTTTGCCAGAAGATGGCATCCTGTTTATGATGCAGCCGGCGGTGTGCCCGGGTTTGAGATTGTAAGATTTTCAACCACTTCCCATCGCGGCTGCTGTGGACAATGCAGCTTTTGCAGTCTGTATGCCCATCAGGGACGAATAGTTCAAAGCCGAAGCAGCCAGTCCATTGTCAAAGAAATAGAAACCATTGCCAATCTTAAGGAATTCAAGGGTACAATTACAGATATTGGTGGACCAACAGCTAATCTGTATCAGGCAAGTTGTAAGCATTGGGCAAACAATGGTGCTTGCAAGGGCAGAATGTGTCTTTTTCCAACAAGGTGTAAGGAGTTAAAAACAGGCTATGGTCAGACCATAAACATGTGGAATGAGGTGATGAAAAATCCAAAGGTAAATCATTTGTTTATAGCCAGCGGGATAAGATATGACCTATTGATAGAAAATGAGTCAGAAAAGTACCTGAAGCTGCTCTGCAAACACCATATCAGTGGACAGCTAAAGGTAGCACCAGAGCATACCTCAGACCATGTGCTCAAGCTGATGAATAAGCCATCATTTAGTGTGTATGAAAAATTTGCTGCAAGGTTCAAGAAGATAAACAAGGAATTAAACAAAAAGCAATATCTGGTAAATTACTTTATCAGTGCTCATCCTGGCTCAAATTTAGAGGCTACCTGTCAGATGGCTCTTTTCCTGGCACATAAAAAGATTCGCCCAGAACAGATTCAGGATTTTATCCCCCTGCCCATGACTATTTCAAGCTGCATGTATTACACAGGAAAACATCCATTTACTGGCGAGCATGTTTATGTAGCAAGGGATGACAAGGAAATAAGGATGCAGCGTGCCCTGATTCAATCCAGCCAGCCACAGAATAAGACATTGGTGCTGGAAGCCTTGAAAAAGCTGGATAAAATGCATCTTCAATCAGTGTTGCTGCAGGGAACGGTCAAGTCTATTCCTTACATCTAACAATAAAATAAGCGGTGAGCTAATCGAATCCGATTCATTGATTGGTTAGACAAAAGATTCATTCCGCCGTCTCTTTCCTTTCTTCTGGCTCAATTCAAGTGTATTCCATAATCACGGTCTGACCCTGACTGATTCTGACTGATTTTTATTGTTAGACGAAATAGCCAAGTTGGAACAGTAGTTTCTCATAATCGCCGTGTGAGCCAATCCAAAACCATACGACCTTGTTTTCAGTTCTTTGTCCTACAGCACGATAGCCCCTGCTTACACGAGCCGAGTAGATAGGAATACTCTGGTGTATCTGCTTGAAATGTAAGCTTGGATGCCAAGGGTCTTGTTGGAATTGTTGGTAGTTTTTTCTCGCCTGTTCCTGAATCTGCTTTGGCAATGCCGCGAACGCCTTACGGAACCTAACTGTTGTTTTCGACCTCATCACAAGGTCTCCAAGTAGAGTTCCTTAGTTTTACCTGCTCTATCTTCCGCCATTGCCTCCTGTGCAAGATTGACGAGTGCATCCTGAGAGCGAGCAAACGCTTTTTCCCATCGCACCTCGTCCTCGATCTCTTCAAGTATAAGCGTAGCAATGGTGTTCTGTTCGAGATCAGGTAATCCTCTTGTCTTTTCTATTGCACGTTCAAGAAGTTTAGTCATCGTATCACTCCTTTTGAGCAATTTCGCATCGTGCTTTATTTTTTCATGAAACACTCTGCAAGGTGGTAGTATCTTTTTCATACTGTTAGGCTAACGACTGAGCTCACCTGCCGCGAGGGAGATGGTTACTACCAAACTTTATAAACAGGATAAACTTTGGTCAACCACAAAACTTTGAAAAACGACCCATCCCCCCGCAGTCAGGTGCAGCGGTTTGTTATGCACACATCTATTCTGTCAATTTCGCACATGCCATCGTGCTTCAATGGTGTCTGCTGATAAATCAGCCCCGCAATCCCATTCAACAAAGTATCCGCCATTAGAAACTTTCTGAAACTCTTTATTATTTTGAAGAGATCTAAAAACTTCATATTCCAAATAGGGACCGACATCAAAATCACCAATACGACCGTCATTAGCTGTGATTAACAATTTAGCATTGGATAGTGGCTGGATTTTTTTTATTATCATTAGTCAAGTCCTTTTATAGAAAATGGATTCTTACCGTTAACTGCTAATTCCCAATCGGCAAGCAAATCTTCATGATGAATTTCTATCCATGCTACAACCAGTTTATGCTTATTTGGAGAAATGCTTCCTGCCAGCAGGGAACCGTCGGGAATTGAATAAACTGCTACCTCACCTTGAAAATCTGCATGAATATGTGGTTGATGGTGCTTATCAGTATCTTTAAAGAACATGCGTATTAGAATACCGTAAAACATAGAGATCGTAGGCATTTTAATTCTCCTCTTTCCAGCGTTTCATTTCTTTTGAAATAAAATAGGTTACAATGCTTGAAAATAATTTTTCGATGAAATCAGTTTCAATGTTGTTTTCTTTTGCCCATATCCGTCTTTTTTCAAGCATGAATTTTACACGGTCTTCGGCTTTTACGGCTTTTGAAGTTTTCTTGTATTTCGATGCAGCATGAACATAATCGCTTCTCTTGCCAATCAACTTTACGATTTGTAAATCAATGTTATCAATTTCTTCTCGGATTTCCTCCATGTTCGTACATTCATTTGCTTGTTTCATTTTTTCAATCCATTTTTATTTTAGTGCATAACGCCAAAATCACCTGCTTCTTGTCAGATGCATTTTTTTGTTAGCCTGAGTACTATCTTACGCTTGAGCGGTTTCTTACGCTTATTTACTATCTTACGCCTGCCGGGTTTCACCTTCGCTCCTGGCTGTTTTCTCAGCCTTGAGTGCTATCTTACGCTTGAGTAATCGCTTACGCAAGAGGCTAACAAGTTATTATATAGTTTTTCTGTAGTTTACCTCACTTTATCACAATTGCCTTAAAAAGTCAAGAAAAAAAATTGACAAAGAACAAAAAATCTTGTATAATTTAGTTGTTTGCTAACAGCATATCATTACTTTTTATATGATATCCAGAAAAAGGGGATAAGCACGCATGGTTAATATCTCAACAGATGTTTTGTCTAAATATAACTCAATTCTGGCTAAAAAGTCAATACCTATTTCTTATCAGGATGGTTATAAAAAATGGTTGAAATACTATCTTGATTTTTGCAATAAATATGGCTTTAGCCATTCAAACAGGGAGAGCCTGACTCAGTTCATAAAGAAATTACAAGAAAAACATCAGACGCAAATGCAGCAAAAAGAGGATGCTCATGCTATATCTTTCTACTATGAGATATTGCAAGTTGGTATTAATACGAAGGCAGGCAGCAATATAATTTCAGACACAAAATCCAACTTGGGCTCAGAAACGATAAAAAAGAGTCCATCATCATCTCAGTTGCAGGTTCATGAAGAAGCAGGAATCGAAAATGACTCAATTACGGCAGAATGGAAGAAGGCTTACGCAGATATGTCTGTTGAAATAAAGATAAGGGGATGGTTCATTTTTATCGTTTTTCCTATGATTTCTTTTGGATTTCATGTTATCTATCTTTCATCTTTTTGACTGGCCATTTTAAGTTTTTCCCAATTTATCCGATATATAGAATATAGAGATATATTCTTTTAGGAGGGGAAAAATGGCTTTCAAAAAGATTCCTGTTGAAACAAAAGTTGCAGCCCTTAAAAAGGCTCTTAAACTATCTAATCCTTCTGAAGTTGCCCAAGAGTTTGGCATCTCAGAAGAAACCCTACATAATGATTATAATAAACCTGAAATCGGCAAGTAGAGGCAAGCAGAAATGGGCATATGCTGTAAAATCTTAC
>JASEHA010000202.1 GCA_030018795.1 bacterium | reverse complement strand
GACTGAACGGATAAACGCTGTCTGGAATGCTGGCACGTCCACACCCGCAAGCCAGAATGTTCGTTGTTGTTGCCGGCACAAAGCGTCCGGCAACAACAGCTAATTATACAATTGTCAAATTATTTTCAAAACACTCTCGTAAACACTACAATCAAATCACCGGAGGGAGAATGATATTTGATGCGTTTTTCCCAGGTCGCCGTAAGGGACAAGGGCATAGTCTATGTGGCAATCTCTAAGGCAAAAGCCTGCTCCAACAGTAAAATTACTGCCCTGTTCCTTATCAGAACTGCATCCTCCCCTGACAGCAAACATGTTGGCAACCAAATACTCTGCCCCAACATTTAGCTTAAAGTTATTGTCCACCGGCTTGTTCGCATCGATAGTAATAAGCAGCCTGCTCCCTGTTTTATAAGCACCCTCAAGCTTAAAAGTTAGTGGTAGCCGGTCACCTTCATTTACAAACCTTATCTTTGATCCAAGGTTCTGGATTGCAGCACCAATCGACAACGACTTGTTCAGTCTCAAAATTGCTCCCATATCTGTTCATTTTGATCGACCTCCTTTAAGAAATTTTGTGGTGGTGGGTAATATTAGCTTGCAAGCTAATATTGAGCACAATATGTAGTGGCAACTATACGTCTTCCACTACCAGATGATGTGTTGCAAGCTAATCTCACCCACCACCGAATTTTGTAGAGTGCGTTCCCCGAACGCACCCTTTTTAGGCTCGTTCAGGGAACGAGCCCTACTATACAGCCTATCGAATTACAGCTATCTTACCAACCGTCTTAATTTTGTACCGTCAGTGATAACATAGAGATATACTCCACTGGCCACTGCATCCGCACCATCCCATACAGCGACTGTATCGTTTCCAGACATGTCTTTTACCATTTCACCTGCCACAGTGTAAATTTCAATTTTCCAGCTACCACTGAGACCAGCAAACCTAAGAGCTTTTCCTTGATGAGTAGTGGTCGGCTTAAATGGGTTTGGATAGGCATAAGGTGATACACCTTCTCTGATTTTGATGATTGCAGGAGAATCTGGTTCGTCAGGATCATTTACAACCAGCACTATCTGTGTAAGTACCCAAACTTGTACCTGCCACATCTATCCTGATCCCTGCATAGTTTACACGCCCTGGCTCCAAGACAACACAGCCAGAAATATTGCCAGAATTCACAACCTCAACAACTGCTGCTTCCACTTCAAATGGAATTTCCTCTGAGCAGTTATTCCCCTGAGTTATTTTGCCTTCACCGCTCCATGGCACTTTAAATTGAGGTTGTTCAGATAGCTTGAAATTCGCCACAACCTCCTTAGCCCCATCCATCTTTATTGTAGCAGGATTTGTTTTATCGACTCCATTCCAACCACTAAACACATACCCGCTATCCGCAATAGCAGTTAATGATACAGTCGTATCATTGTTATGCCAGCCGGAAACTGGTATAACCTTGCCACCTGTTGATGCTGTGGCAGTTAAATAGTATTGTGTCTTCCAATTCCATTGCAGGGTACTCTCATGAGTAGCAGTAAAATGTATAGAAGAACCATTACCCTTTGCAGGCACAGACCCTCCACCCGTGAAACCAGTGCAGATATATTGTATCCCACTCCCTCCTATTACAAGGGAATTGACAGAAGCCGTGATATCGCTGCCTTCTGGGTGCTTGTGAGCACCATATGAAGGAGACGGATTGCCATAGTCTGAATACACATTGAGTGTAATATATCGCGACTCAGGCTTTACCCCTACCCTGACAGTCTTACTATCTGACTTGTTACATTTACTGCATGTTACAGTTACGGTCAAGTCATAGTAGGCTATTGACTGACCTGTATTCTGAGCCGTCCATGTTGGACTTTGCGAACTCTGGCTATCGAAGCTTCCACCAGTTGCCGTCCAATAATAGGATAAAAGGTGTCCTTGCGAGCTACTCTTGCGTCTCTACTTCCCTTATTACGAATTGAACGCATCAAGTAGTACACAATAAGAGACATGAAAGACATTGCAACCATTTTTCCATCGAATCCCATTTTTTTCGCCTTCACGCCTTCACGCCTCCTTGCTTGGTTACCAGTAAAAACTTGAACATCGAGTATCACAAATTCTAATTTCAGACTAACCACAAAGGACACAAAGGACACAAAAAACACAAAGATTCCTTTCTTAGTAAGCTTTGTGCATTCCTTTGTGTGCTTTGTGTGCTTTGTGGTGAATTTCTGCCTTACAGCCCGCATTATACTGGCAAAACAACCCTTACCCTTGTCCCTTTACCCAATTGAGAATCAATCTCTATCTTTCCATCATGGTCATGGATTGTTTTTTGAACAATAGGCAATCCAAGCCCTGTTCCAGCTGATTTAGTAGAATAAAACAGATCAAATATCCTTGTCATTTGTTCCTTTGAAATACCCATGCCTGTATCCTGTATCTCTACACAGACACCGTCCTTTTTTTTCCCTTTTGCTTTGCCTTCTGCATCTGGTATAAAAAAAGTAGTTACAGTTAGTGCTCCCCCATTTAACATTGCCTGGTTTGCATTTAAGATAAGGTTCAAGACAACCTGTTTTATCTGGTTAGCATCCACCAATATCTCTGGCAAATCACTCTGAAATTGCTTAACAATCTTAATCTTACTGATATGGCATTCAGCATCAACAAATTTCAACACATCGTTCAACAAGGAATTCAGGTTTTCTTTTCTTAACATGGGTTTAGTTTGCCGGACAAACCGTCCAAACTCCCGCAATATTCCATCAATTTGAGAAATCCCTACCTTTATTTGCATTAAGCCATCGCATAAATCCTTTCTTTCTTCTCCTATCTCTTCTTCCAGGAGCTGGACATGGGCATAAACACTATTTAATGGGTTACGAATTTCATGGATAATCCCTTTTGCCAGAGTTTCAAGGTTATACTCATAAGGAAGACATTTCTTCTGGCACCCGTTTTTTTTCAATCCATTGCCCCCCTCAATTGTTCAGCGGCCATCTCAGGCGGTGTAGGATTGATATAAAATCCTGTACCCCATTCAAACCCAGCTAATCTGGTAAGTCTGGGCATTATTTCGATATGCCAATGATATTCACTCACATGATATTTATTAAAGGGTGAAGAGTGAATAAAAAGATTATACGGACAATCCCCAAGAATCTTCTCCATACGCATAAATGTCTCTTTTACCACCTTTGCTATATCCAGGGCTTCCTCTTCTTGAATGTTTTCAAAGGAAGAGACATGTTCTGCAGGTAAGATACATATCTCAAAAGGCACCCTTGAAGCAAATGGGGCAATAGCTATAACAGATGGATCATCAATAATCAATCGTTCTTTCATCCGCCTCTCTTCCCGGACAATATCACAAAAGATGCACCTTTCCTTGTAAGCATAGTATTCCAGGGTTCCTTCTATCTCTTCCATAATAGACTTGGGCACTATAGGGGTAGCCAGCAACTGAGAATGTGGGTGTTTTAATTGTCCGCCAGCACCATATCCATGATTACAAATAACGACTATTTGTCTGAACCTTTTATCCTCTTTTAGTGCCAGAAATCTCTGTTTATATGTCCAAAAAATATGATAAATTTCATCAATACTCATTGTAGCTAATGTTTTATCGTGGAATGGGCTTTCAATAATTATCTCATGTGCCCCAATATTGTCCATCTTATCATACATTCCATCCCCAATTCTTTCTACCTCCCCATAAAAATTCAGGATTGGATACTTATCCTCAACCACCCGTATCATCCATTCTTTCTCTGCCTTTGAAAGAGAGTTTAAGCTATCCTGTTTCTTAAGATAATGGACAACAAACAATTCCTTATCGTTTTTTTCTGATTCATGACCAGGACAAAAAGGGCATAGACTCTCTTCTTTCCAATCCACACTAACAGAAAAATCTGTTGGTCTTTTAGCCCTTTCTACGGAAATGATCACCCATCGTCCAGTTACAGGATCCTTTCTTAGCTCTGACATTTACATACTGCTCCTTTAGTAAAGTCTGATATTGGTATCCAGACGATTCGTTCATCCGGGAACTTTACCCTTACCTGTTCCTTAACAACATTTATCTCTGTAATTACCCCCTGACTATCTCCAACCTTTACCCTGGATCCTTCCCTGGGAACACACCGCCTGACAGATGCATAGTTTTTATGTTCATATCCAAGGCAGCACATCAAACGGCCGCAAACACCAGATATCTTGCTTGGGGTAAGGATAAGATTTTGCTCTTTGGCCATTTTTATGGTAACAGGGTTAAACTCTTTTAAGAATGCTCCACAACACAAGTCCCTTCCACACCAGCTGTATCCGCCAAAAACCCTGGCTTCATCCCTGACACCAATCTGGTGCAACTCAATCCTTGCCTTAAAATGATGAGCCATATCCTTAACCAAATCCCTGAAGTCAATCCTTCCCTCAGCTGTAAAATAAAAGACTATCTTTGTACCATCAAACATGTATCTGACTGCAACCAGCTTCATACTTATATCCCTGTTAGTAATCTTTTTTGAACAAACCATGTATGCTTCAGATTCTTTTTTCTTGTTTTTTTCCGCAGTTTTCATATCCTCTTCGGTTGCTATTCTCACAACCTTTGAATATTTCGTATTTTCGTCCTCAATGGTTGTTATGTTTTGAACAACCATACCTATATCAAGGCAGCGTTCTGAGTCAACAATACACATATTCCCTTTTTTTAGATCCAATCCATTAGCATTAAAAAAATAGGTGTTGCTATCCTTCTCAAACTTAATTCCGACCCTTTCTATCATTTATACCTCCAAAATGTTGTTGCTTTGTTTCTTACTCGACAAATTTCTCATGCCACTTTCCTTAAACTTGATGTTCAAGTTTTTTGCCACCATTGACACTTTATCAGGGCGGGGAAACCCCGCC
>JASEHA010000201.1 GCA_030018795.1 bacterium | reverse complement strand
AACCTATTGTTTGCTTTAGGCATTTTAGATTGTAGGCACTTGCCGATTTCAGGATAAATACTCAAGCTGGAAGATGCGAGTTACATGGAGGCTGAAAAATCGTGAAATGGGCTGTTATCGTTTTTCCGGGGTCAAATTGTGACCATGATTGTTATTATATCTTAAAGGATGTCCTTGGTCAGGATGTGTGCTATAAATGGCATAAGGATACAAGCCTGTCCGGGATTGATTGCGTGGTTCTTCCTGGTGGATTTTCCTATGGTGATTATCTACGGTGCGGGGCAATTGCCAGATTTTCTCCAATAATGAATGAAGTAATAAAGTTTGCCAATAATGGCGGGATAGTTATAGGTATCTGCAATGGATTTCAGATATTGCTTGAAGCAGGATTATTACCCGGGGCAATGCTCAGGAATGAATCATTGCGATTTATCTGCAAGGATGTATATCTTAGCATCGAAAATAGGGAAACCATATTTACCAGGTGTGTGAAAACAGAAAGGGTATTAAGAATGCCCATTGCTCATGCAGAAGGAAACTATTTTGTAGACAGTGAAACATTGAGCAATTTGCAAAAGAATAACCAGATTGTATTTCGATACTGTAGACCAGAAAGGGATGAGAGAGATGAGAGAGACGTTGTCTCATTTACCTATACAGATAACCCAAATGGGTCAATTGATAGTATTGCTGGAATATGCAATAAAAATGGGAATGTGCTGGGCATGATGCCCCATCCTGAAAGGGCTGCTGAGCAGATCCTTGGTGGTGTGGACGGCAAATTGATATTTGAGTCTGTGATCAGGCAGTAGTTGATTGCACAGATTGGATTTCCTTATTCTAACTTCTGACTTCTAAGTCCAAGGTGAGTAATATGACAGAATTAGATGATTTACTTGCCCTGATGATTGAAAAGGGTGCCACAGATCTTCATATCAAGATTGGCAAACCCCCGATATTTCGGATTAAGGGGAAGATTGTCTCATTGCAGGGTCCCCCGATTAGCACAGATGATATAACACGGTTTAGCTGCTCTATTATGGATGAAGAACAGTCCAAAAAGTTTGAAAAAAGGCGATGGATTGACCTTTCTTACAGTATTCGTGGTCTTTCAAGGTTTAGAACAAATATTTTTCATCAAAGGGGAACCATGGCTATGGCTATCAGAGCAATCCCCTTTAAGGTGCCAAGCATTGATGAGCTTGGGCTTCCTGATGTGGCTAAGGATCTAAGCCTTAAACAAAATGGACTGGTTCTGGTAACAGGTCCTGCTGGGGCAGGGAAATCAACTACCCTGGCAGCTATGCTTGATCATATTAATTCTAACAGGGAGTGTCATATTGCAACCATTGAAGACCCCATAGAATATCTATTTCAGGATAAAAAGGCAACAATCACCCAGCGGGAAGTGGGTCAGGATGCAAAGACCATGAATGATGCCCTGATAGCCATATTCAGACAGGATCCTGATGCCATTCTGCTTGGAGAATTGCGAGACTTAGAGGATGTTAAGGTTGCTTTGAGAGCAGCAGAGACAGGACACTTTGTCCTGACTACCCTTCATACAACCAGCGCTGCCCAGACGGTAGAGAGGATATTGTCGCTGTTTCCTTCGGAATATCAATCTCAGGTACGGATGCAGCTTTCCCTTTGCTTGCAAGGGGTAATTACCCAGCGATTGGTAAAAACAAAGGATGAAACAGGACGGGTAGCTGCTGTAGAGATAATGCTTAATTCTCCAACTATTCGAACATATATCGAAAAAGGGAATACATCAAATATATACAACGCTATCTCAGCAGGTGTCAGTGTCTATCGAATGCAGACATTGGAGCAATCGTTGATTGCCTTAGTCGCTAATGATGTTATTACGTATCAAGAAGCGTATCTGGCATGTAATAATTCAGATATTCTTAAACGAACATTGCAGGGATTTGGGGTGGAAGTGCCGGAGATGATGTAGGAGCAAAGCTATCCAAGCTGGAAGCTTGGGGCTTTGCTATCAATGGCAGACAGATATGCGGGGCTTAAAATAGATGCGGAAGGCAAAAGAATCTTAATTCCGCATTCCGTATTGGTATTGAAGGGGGTGGAATAGATGCAGGAAGCAAAGAGTGATTTCTCTAAATTAGCAGCAAAGATATGGGAAAGCGAGGAACAAAAGGGCAGCCTTGAGGCTCAGATTAAGGAAAATGAAAGGCTGCTTAAAGAAAATGAAGCAATTATTAACGAGTTAAAAAACAAGTTGGCAGAAAAAGAGGAAGAAATAAAAAAGATTCAAGAAATTGAAGGAATGCTGGAAAAACAAAAACAAGACTCTCGCCTTGAAAGAGAACAATTGATGAAAAGAAACCAAGCGGTAATAGATGAATTAAAAACAGAATTAGATAAGAAAACAGGTGCACTAATAGAGGAAAAGGGAAAAACCTTGTTCGAGTTTATTGTTTCAAGGTATATCAGGAAGGAGTAGCAGCTTTTGTCCAGTTTTATCAAGAATCCCTTGCTTCCAATAACTTTTGAGCAATAAAGAGGTCAATCGGTGCATCCACATCCACAGATACATCCTCTTCCATCACATATCCGCGAATATCCAGCCTTTTTTTCTCATCGATTGACAGGGATGATTCTTCAATAACCTGGCGTCTGGTTACTGTAATTGCTCCGTTGAGCCGATAAAGCTCAGGCAAGTCCTGACGTCGATGATAGGTGTTCTTTGTCTCTATAAATGGAAGAACCTTATCCCCATCCATTCTTCTCATCCAGAAGGGGTGCTGAGTAGCCTTACACAGGCTGACAATCATATCTGACTGGGTTTGGATAATCTTTTCTATGGCTGCATCGATATGAGATACATCTCTTAAGGGTGAGGTTGGCTGAAGCAAAACAATATAATCTGGAACATATCCCTGTGACCTTAATGCAGATAATGCATGCTGAATAACAGGTAGGGTAGGGGTATCATCATGAGCCAATTCTCCTGGACGCATAAATGGTATCTCTGCCCCATATTCTCTGGAAACAGAGGCAATATCCTTATCATCTGTAGAGACAATTATCCTTTGCAGGTGACTCGACTTTTTTGCTTCTTCAATGGTATAAGCAATCAATGGCTTGTCAAGGAGTGGGGCAATACACTTTTTAGTTATCCCCTTTGAGCCGCCCCTGGCTGGAATTAATCCGAGAAATTTAAGATGCTGCATTTCTATCACCTTATCACCCTATCACCCTGTTGGACGGAAATAGCCTTTATCGAGATGGTTCAATTACCTGTGGACACTTTCGCCATCCCATTATTTGGTTGATTCCATAGCCAAAAGTATATCAGTTGCCGTTTCTTTTGTCAATCATTTTTTCGTTCTGCATTTCGCATTTTTCACTTTATCGTAACATCTGGATAACTTCTTTTACATTAATCTCTTTTATCAATATCAATATGATTAGATACCCAATAACCAGCAGCACATACCATCCTATTATCCAGAAGCCATGCACTTGAATACATAAACTCAGCAGATAAATGGGCAGGGTGGCTATGATTATCCTTGCTGCTGATAGTGGTTGAATCAATGCCTTAAACCTGATAAACACATATATGGCAGAGATAACTGTGCCAATAAGCATAGTTATGCTTGTGCCTATAGATGCCCCAATGATGCCGTATTCTGGAATAAGGTAAAGGTTTATGACGATATTTACAATCAGGATAATAATATTCATCCACATGGCTATCTTAGGATTATCCCCTGCAGTAATGATAGTGGTTAGAATAAGGTAGATGGTAAAAAATCCAAGCCCAACGATAAGAATGCTTAAAGGCATAGAGGCAGGAAGGTATTGAAGAGAATAAATAGCTAAGATAATCTCTTGAGAGGTAGCAGAGATAATTGCTACTACCGGTATTACCCAGATAAGGAGCAATCTCAGGCTATGCTGGATATATTGCCTGGTCAGGGAATGGTTATTGTCTGCAACAGACCTGGCAATAGCCGGGAATATACTTCTGGAAAGGGCAATGGAGATAAAGAATGGGGTTACAGCTAAACTCTTGGCTGAAGCATAAAAACCTGCCTGAATATTCTCCTTAAGAATACCCTTGATCAGCAAAAGGTCAATGTTAAGCAAGGCACTGGTAAAGATACCATAGATGGTAATTGGAATGGCAAAGTTGATAATCTTTGATATTGGGAAAGAGGCAACAAGGGAGACATTCTTATGCTGGGGGAGATGCTCTGGCAAATGATGGTCAGGCTCAAATCGGCAATAGATGTGTCCGACCACACACCCAACGATTGAGGCTAAGATTAGTCCCATGATGGCACCATTTAGAGAAAAACCAGACAGTACTAAGACAATAATGATTAAAGGAAGAAGGGTGTCGTGGATAATACCCACGATTGCCTGTTGACCAAACCACCTTCTCCCATTAAGACTGTAGAGATAGATCATGTATATCCCAAAAAAGGGGATATTAATGGCTGATAACCGGATATATGGGGCAAGTGATGAGTCATGCAGGATTTGACTTAATAGCTTGGCACAACTAAAATAGGCAAGGGCAATAATGATAGAGAATACTGCCTGGACAAATAACCCTTTGTTCTTTAGGGTATTTGCATACCCTTCATTCTCAGCAATGTATTTTGAGACAGACTGGGGTATGCCTCGGTTGACCACACTCCGAGCCATGATAGTGAGATAGAGAATTACCCCAAACATTCCATATTGCTCTGGTCCAAGGTATCTTGCCAGACCAATATGCAGGGTATAAGAGCTAATAACAAAAATCACCTGTCCAATGGTAAGATATATTGTGCCTCTAATGAGTGTGCGTTTTGTGTCCATATTATATAGGTTTAGGTTGAAGGTGGATAGTGTCGTGTCAACTCTCAATTGTCGGATAGATAGGATAGATGGGTTAGCACC
>JASEHA010000200.1 GCA_030018795.1 bacterium | reverse complement strand
GTTTTACTGCTAAAATGCCAATGGTGGCAAAAAACTTGAACATCGAGTGATATTTAGTAGGAGGAGAAAATTATGGAAAAAGACAAAGCTGTTGAAATGGAACATGAAAGCGTTTGGTTCAAGGAACACGAACAGGAATTGATGGAAAAGGCAAAGGAAAGAAAAAGGATGGAAGAGGCTGATGCCTTAAAAAGATCCCACTATATGCATTGTCCAAAATGCGGACACCTGCTTCATGAATTGATGTTAGAAGCCGTATCTGTGGATAAATGTGAGGGATGTGAGGGGATATGGCTTGACCGTGGGGAATTGGAACGGATTCTTGAGCATTCGGAGGAGAAGAAAGCCAGTTTCTTTAAGCGGTTGTTTTTGCGGTAGATAGGAGTAGTGGTTCACAACACTTGAATTTGTGGGCTATCCTAACAGGCAACCACAAGGAGGTAGCCTCTCTGGCAGGTTACGGCTACATTCATTGTAGCTGCAGGGCTTATCCCTGCTAAAAGCGTGTAATTTTGACTGATAAACAATAGTAGTTTGAGGTGTAACATGAAAGAATTATTGATACTTCTTCAAAGTCGAACCAAGATGGTGTTTTTTGTTCTTCTTTCTATTATATTAATCTTGTTAGCTGCATGGATGAATAAATTATCCATCTCGTATGTTCCTGTTATAGGGATAATTTTTCTTACCTGTTTGATAAATGGTGTATTTCTTGTATTTATTAAACAAGAATGGTGTTTAAGGATGGTAAAGCAGGTTCAGCCAGTGATAAATATCCTGCTGATAACCATTGGTATTCACTATACCGGCGGCATAGAAAGTATATTTGTTTATCTATATTTGATGGTAATTACAGGAGAATCCATCCGTATGGGAATAAAGAGGGGATATTTTTTTGCAACGGTTTCCTTGTTATGCTATGGGCTGGTGATTGCTCTAGAGTTTATGGGTACTATCCCACACATCCATACCTCTGATTTTTTTAACAAGGATGCCTATAAGAATGTTTCTTTCTTTCTCGTTACCTATGCAACAATAATTGTTTTTCTGGTTGCTTTTTTGAGTGGTTATCTTTCACAGGTTGTTCGTCATATTCTTCAGGCAAAGAATGAGGAATTAATTTTGGCTAACCAGAAGATTATATCAACAACAAACCTTCTTCAGGCTATACTTGATAATATGAGTGAAGGGGTTATTAGCGTTGCTGCTGACCAGACAATTTTATCGGCAAATACAAAAAGCTATTATCTGCTAAATATTCAGGAAAAGGATATAATTAATAAGCCACTTAAGTCAATTTTTTCAGAAACACTTTTAAGTAGTTCCATAGAACAAGCCCTGAAAAAAGAAAAGAATGTTTCCTGTCAGATAGATATTCCTTTAGATGAGAATCAATCCAGATCCATTCTGGCAAAGATAACACCCCTCAAGGACAAGGATGGATATTTTTCAGGGGTGGTTATTGTTTTTCAGGATATCTCTACAGAAAAAAGATTTTTTGCTATTAAAGCAACCCTTCTTTCTATATTTTCCCATGAATTAAGAACACCATTAACCTCTATCAAGGCATATACCGAGATACTCATGGACGAGGTTGTCAAGGAAAGGAATAAGGAATTTTTACAGGTCATTTCTGATGAGACTGATCGGTTGGACATGCTGATAGAGAGCTTTATATGTTTTTCAAAGATGGAGTTGAAGAATTTTAATCTAAAAAAGGAGTCAATCAATATTTCAAGATTAATGGATGGGTTAATAAACGCAGAAGAGCTTCGTCGGGACAAGGCAGGGGTATTTTTTGACAGGATAAAAAAGCTGGCTAAACAAAAGAATATCCTTCTTTATTGCGAGACAACTGCTGAGGAAATAACTGTTTTTGGGGATTATTCTCAAATCAAAAAGGCTATTGAATGTATTCTGGATAATGCCATAAAGTTTACCCCTGAGGATGGAAGGGTAACGGTCTCTGTTAAGCCAGGTGTTGAATGTGTTGATATCAGGGTTTCAGATACAGGGATAGGGATTGATCCTGCCAATCACATGAGGATATTTGAGCCTTTTTATCAGGTAGATCCATCAACTACCAGAAATACGGGCGGGGTAGGAATGGGTCTGACTGTGGCAAAGGGCATCATTGAGGCTCATGGCGGAGAGATTTCTGTGGAAAGCCGCCTGGAGAAGGGAAGTACGTTTATTGTGACGATACCTGTGGAAAAGTGAAAAAACTAAAGTAGCTCAAGCTTCCATCTTGACAGGTAGGAGACACCATAAGACTGTTTCACTGCTAAAGTGCCAATGGTGGCAAAAAACTTGAACATCGAGTTTTAGGCATGAAAAACGTAATGCATCAGTGAAATAGGGAGAAATAGGGAGAAATTGTTCAGCGGAAGGTATATTCTGTTTTAGCGAAGTGAAGTTCACACACACCTAACCCCTCTTATTAGAGGGGAATACAGAAGATCCCCTCTTGAGAGGGGGTAGGGGGTGTATCTTTCCTGTAGAAATTCCCCCATTTCACTGACGTATTACTGAAAAAACAGCTTTCAGTTTAAACAACCTGAATTAAGGAGACAAAATGCGAGAATACTTATGGGAAGCGATAAAGGATGTTCCAGCAGATTATATTGAGATAAGGATTGAGGAAGCAATTAGAACCAGGGTGGATTTTGTGGGCAGGGAATTGGAGCAGATAGGCACAGTTGAACGAAGGGGCGGTTGTGTGCGAGTGTTGAGTAGTGGTGGCTGGGGATTTGCTTCGTTTAATGATATTGATAACCTGCGGACAAGTGTCCAGAGGGCAGCAGACATGGCTCATCTGGTGGGAAACTCCGGGGCAAAGCTTGCTTCCATTTCCCCGGTTGCAGCTGAATACCTGATAGGATGGGGCAAGGATCCGATACAGGTTTCTTTACTTGAAAAACAACAGCTATGTGAAACATATAATCGTTTGATTCTTAATACCCATAAGGTTCAGACAACAAGTGTCAGATACAGGGATATTGCTTTGAAAAAACACCTGTTGACCTCTGAAGGAACATACCTTTCACAACAAGGTGTCTTTTGCGGGATAAGCCTGGCTGCAATTGCCAAAGATGGAAATAATATCCAGCAAGCTCATTTTAGTACAGGAGATTTCAGGGGTTATGCACAGGTGGAGGGGCTTGAGGATAAGGCTGAGTCTGTGGCAAAATCGGCCGTTGATTTGTTGTCAGCAGAACAAATCTCTGGCGGTAAGTATACGGTTATTATTGATCCAAAGCTGTGCGGTGTTTTTGTTCATGAAGCCTTTGGACATCTCTCTGAAGCGGATTTTTTGTATGAAAACCCACATCTGCAGGAGTTGATGCCATTGGGGGCAAGGTTTGGAGCAGATGATTTATCTATAGTTGATTTCCCTGGATTGGAGGGAGAGGCAGGATACTATCCTTATGACGATGAGGGTGTGCCCGGGACAAAGACATATCTTATTAAAGATGGGATACTATCCAGTCGGCTTCACTCAAGGGAAACATCTGCGATGATGAATGAGCCGCTGTCAGGCAATGCAAGGGCAATAGATTATTCCCATGAGCCTATTGTCAGGATGTCAAACACCTATCTTGAACCTCGAGGCTATGAGCTTGAGGAAATGTTTGATGGTGTTTCCCTTGGTGTCTATGCCAAAGGTGCCATAGGTGGCATGACCAATTGCGAGATGTTTACTTTTTCTGCAGAGGAGGCGTTTCTGATTGAAAATGGTAAGATAACAAAGCCCTTGCGAGAGGTGGTGCTAACCGGAAATGTTTTTGAAACCCTGGCCAATATCAATGCTATTGGGAATGATGTCGTGTTTTATGGCGGGCTTGGTGGTTGCGGTAAGGCAGGGCAAAGCCCTCTGCCTGTCTCAACCGGGGGTCCACATATCAGGGTTCAGGATGTGACCATTGGCGGCAGGTAGGAATGTATTGCGGTGAAATAGCTGATAGGGTAGGTAGAGATGCGGAAGTATATAGAATTTTATCTTCTGAAAATTTTTGAAACAGTGTTTAGCTTGTTCTCCTTCAGGATTTCCAGATGGATAGGGATGTGTATTGGGGGAATAGTCTTTCTTGTTGACCAGCAACATCGCCTTATCGCCAGAAAAAACCTTTGTGCTGTATTCAGGGATAAAAATTTACAAGAAATAGATAGGATTATCAAGAAGGTATATTTTAACCTTGGTCAGAGTTTGGCTGAATTTTTCTATATCCCCTGGGTAGACAGGGAGTTTGTAAACAGGTTTGTTGAAATAAAGGGAAAGGAGTATATGGACAGGGCATTGGCTCAGGGGAAAGGGGTGATTAATGTTGTCGGACACTTTGGCAACTGGGAATTGATAAACCCTATCTACCGAGTCTTTAATTATCCCTTGACAGCCGTTGCTTATCCACAAAACAATAAATTAACCAATGAGGTGATCAATCAATACCGAACCTCTTCCGGGGCAGTGATTGTTAGTAATGAAGAGCCTTATAAAAATCTTGTCGAGATATTAAGACAGGGAGGGCTTCTTTCCTTAGTAGCGGATCAGGATGCTGGGGATCATGGAATATTTGTTGATTTCCTCGGTAAACAAGCATCAACAGTAAAGGGGCCAGCGATATTAGCCTTAAGAACCTCTGCTCCAATAATCGTTACCTGTCTGATAAGAAATGGAGCAGGGTATCAAATGATTATGTCAAAGCCTCTTGAAATTGTCAGAACAGGTAATTGGAAAGAGGATGTGTTGATGAATACAAGGCTCTGGTGCAAGGTGCTGGAGGATTATATTTATCAATACCCTGATCAATGGTTCTGGCTTCATCGGAGATGGAAGACGATAGAAGGATAGGAAGGGCACCAGACACCAGAGCACCAGGACACCAGACATCGTGAGAAACTGATATTTGATGAAAAAAGGATTGCG
>JASEHA010000001.1 GCA_030018795.1 bacterium | reverse complement strand
CGTAACTATTGTGCCAACCGTGCCTGCTGTCGGCTCAACGCTGACTACCTGCGGCTCTATCTTAAACACCTTTGCCGGCTGCTGCTTACTCTCAAGACCATAGACTGTTATGGTTGTTGTCCCAAATCCTTGAGTATTTACTGTAAACCCTATTGAGAATGTACCGGCTATGTTTGCCTGTATCTGGGTTATAGTCTGGGTAGAGCCAAAGTCTATCCTGACCATCTCTTCACCGCCAAACCCATCACCAATAACCGTAACCACTGTCCCAACCGTTCCATGTGTAGGTATAATCTGACTGATCTTGGCACTGACTCCAAAGAATCTTTCATATGGATGCTGCGTATTCAAGCCTGTTGCAGTAACCATTGACATCCCTGCCCTCTGTGGATTACTCATAAACATGGTTGTAAATGTTCCATCAGCAGAGGTATAGGCAATAACAATACTCTTTGTTGTTCCAAAGTCAATCCGGACATCCTCATTTGCTCCATAGCCATCTCCATTTACAACCACATATGTCCCTACCGTACCCTCAATGGGTGTAATATAGATAGCTGTTGTAATCTTAAACCAATTATATTGAGTAACCGGTATACCTGTTTGATCTATACTGACAACGCTGGTAGCCTGTATGCTTGTTGTTCCATAACTTTGAGCATCAACAACAAATTCAGATGTAAACGTACCATCCTCAGTTGTCTGACCAATAACCATACTCATGGTCTTGCCAAAGTCAACCCTGACAGCCTCATTTGCCCCATAGCCGCTGCATTTCACATTAACTACTGTGCCAACTGTCCCTGATTTTGGTGTAACACTAATTACCTCTGGCAGGATATAATATGTATTATTCGCTGTATGCTGATGGGTAACACCTGTTGCCCTTATGGTCGTTGTCGCATACCTCTGCGTATCAATGGTGAACACTACGGTAAATGTACCATCTATGCTACATATACCGGTAGCAATACTATCTGTCTTGCCAAATCCAACCTGGACAGCCTCATTACTGCCATAGCCGCTGCATCTGATTGTTACAAATGTCCCTACCGTACCCATCGATGGGGTGACACTAATTATTTCTGGAGTAATATAGAATGTATTTTCTGCCACAGCCTTGCTGTCCAATCCTGTCCCAATAATACTTCTTGTACCATAACGCTGGACATCTACCATAAACACAGATGTAAACGTTCCATCCTTATCTGTAATCCCAATTACCATGCTTGTTGTCTGTCCAAAGTCAACCCTGACATTTTCCAGCCCTGCATAGCCGCTACAGGCAATGGTTACCAATGTTCCTACTGTGCCCAGTGATGGCTTAACACTGATTATCTGCGGTATAACACAGAATGTCCTTGCTACTGGATATTGTGTTTGAATACCTTCGGCTGTAATAGTCTTTGTCCCATATCTCTGAGTATCAATGGTAAATACAAGACTAAAGGTACCATCATTGCTCGATGCACCAGAAACTATATTTGCTGTCAAACCAAAGTCTATCATTATGGTTTCAGTATCACCATAACCGCTGCCAATTACTGTCACAAATGTTCCGACACTGCCCTTATTCGGGACAACGCTTACTATCTCTGGTATAATATAGAATATCTCTTTTCTCGCATCACCAGTGGTAACACCCTCAACAGTAACCGTCCTTGTGGCATAGCTTTGAGTATCAATGGTAAACACTGTCGTAAATGTTCCATCATTACTGGCAACAGGAAGCACAATACCTGCTGTCTTTCCAATATCAACACGCACCGTCTCGCCTGAGCCATAGCCTGTGCAATTAATTGTCACCAATGTCCCTACCGTACCAATTGTTGGTGTCATACCAACTATCTCCGGCAGGATAAAGAAGGTATTGGCTGCTGGATGCAATATCTGGACACCCTCAATTGTAATGGTCTTAGTTGCATAACCCTGTGTATCAACCGTAAATACTGCGGTAAATGTTCCATCTATACTGGCAATACAGGTGACTATGGTCATTGTCTTGCCAAAACCAACACGCAATACCTCACCCACACCATAGCCGGTACCGCTAACTGTAACCAATGTCCCAACCGTACCACTGACTGGTGATACACTCACTACCTCTGGGGTAATATAAACGCTGCTCTCCATTGGATGTTTGCTATTTACACCCTCAATGATTAAGGCTTGCGTCCCATACCTCTGGGAATCAATGGTAAAGGTAGTGGTAAATGTCCCGTTATTACTGGCTCTAACCATAACAATACCCACAGTCTTTCCAAGTGTAAGGCTTACATCCTCATCTGCACCATAACCATCACAATTTACAGTAACTATAGTTCCTACCGTACCAATGGTTGGTGATACATTAAGTATCTTTGGTGTAATATAGAAGGTATTTCCTGCCTGAGCCTTACTCGTAACACCCTGAGCAACAATGTTTTGTGTCCCATAACCTTGCTTATCAATTGTCCAGCTGGTAGTAAATGTTCCGTCTATGCTGGCAACACCAATAACCATGCTGGATGTCTTACCAAAGTCAACCCTTACCTGCTCACCTGATCCATAACCGCTGCAGGTAATAATAACATTTGTCCCAACTGTACCCGTATTTGGCACAACACTGATTATCTCTGGAATAATACAATATGTCTTTGTTAATCTATACCTTGTATCAACACCCTCAACGGTTATGGTCTTTGTCCCATATGCCTGAACATCAACCGTAAAGGTAACGCTGAATGTCCCATCACTGCTTGTTAATGGCTGCACCAGATTCATTGTCTGACCAAAGTCAATCTGTACCTTTTCATTATTACCATAGCCACTGCCTACAATGGTAACCAGCTTGCCAACACTTCCTATGGTTGGTGTTACGCTGACTATCTCAGAAACAATGAGGTAATCCCTTGATAATACATTGCCTGTAACCAGCCCTGTCATCACTATTGACTTTGTCCCATAAACTTGAGTATCAACCGTAAATATCATGGTAAATGTACCATTAATGCTGGCATTACTTAATACACGAGTTATGGTCTTGCCAAAATCAAGCCTTACCTGCTCACCAGAACCATAACCAGTGCAATCTATGGTTACTAATGTTCCCACCGTACCAGTAGTTGGTGTCAGACCAGTTATCTCTGGCATAATAAAGAACCTGACTGTTGATGCCTGTCCGCTGACCATGCCAGTGGCTGACACGCTTGTTGTCCCATAGGCCTGCGAATCAATGGTAAAGGTAGTAGTAAACAACCCTGACGCATTTGCCGATACGCTGGCAATAGTTTTTGTCTTGCCAAGATCTATTTGAACCTGCTCATTACTGTCATACCCACTCCCATTGACTGTAACTATTGTTCCAACGCTGCCAATCCCTGGCGAGATGAATAGTCCGCTGATAATCGTGAAGTGCTCATATGCCTTCTCATTAAATAATATTCCACAGGCAGTAATTGTTTTATCACCTGTTGGCTGCTTGTCAACCGTAAACACAGCTGTAAAACTGCCCCACCTGCTGGACTGGACACTGGTAATCGTTGTTGTCTGCCCAAAGTCAACCCTTATCAATTCACTGGCACCATAGCCATTACCGGTAACAGTAACACTATTAGTCACAATACCTGACCCTGGAGCAATAGAGGTAATATTTGGCTCGATACGGAAACAATCCTTAGCCATCTCACCACTATTCATCCCCACAGCCACAACGCTTGTTGTCCCATATGGCTGAACATCAATCGTAAACAGTGTCCCAAACGCTCCAGCATAGCTGCTTATTGTTGTTGTTCTTGAAGCTATTTCACCAACATCTATCCTCACCGCCTCACTGGCAGCATAGCCATCACCAGCAACAGAGACTATTGTTCCTACCGTACCTGATACTGGTGTTACACTTACGAACGAAGAGTAGATAACCACTGTCTTCTGGTTGGTTTCCTTGCTTGCCACACCAGTCATAACCACTGTAGTTGTTCCAGCAGGCTGGATATTTATTGTAAATACTGTCTCAAAATACCCTGTAGCCAATGCAGTTATGGTTGCTATTGGTTTTGTCCAACCAAAGTCAACCAGAACCAGCTCATTGGCACCATATCCTGTCCCGGCAATGCTAATCACTGTACCAACCGTTGCCTTTGTTGGCGTTATCCTGATAATCTCACTGTAGATAAACATGCTGTCTGCTTCAGAGCCGGCTATAATGCTTGTTGTCCCATACCCTTGAGTATTCACAGTAAATGCTGTTGAGAAGTAACCAGTTACATCTGTATTTGTATCCTTAATACCCTGTGTTGTCCCCAGATCAACCCTTATTGGACAATTACCAACAAACCCATTGCCCTTCAATTCGATAATTGTTCCCACTGTTGCCCTTGTCGGTGTAACCAGAATAATCTCTGGGACAATCGTAAATGTCCTGATATCAACCTCATTGGTATTTAAGCCTGTAGCGGTAATGGTGGTCAACCCTCTTGCTTGAGTATTAACCACAAAGACGGTCACAAATGTACCAGATTCTGTCGTTTCAACACTATTGATAGACACCGTTGTTCCAAAGCCTATTCTAATAATCTCATTTGCCCCATACCCATCACCATGAATGCTAACCGTGCTTCCTACTGTCCCAGATATAGGCTCTGGTGAGTATATCTTTGCATCAATATAGAATTGTTTATGAGCATCTACCACTGTATCCCTGACCGTCACGGTTGTTGTCCCAGAGATTTGAGTATCAACCACAAACTCAGATGTAAATGTACCATAAGCTACCGGAGCAATTGGACCCTGAACATTCGGGCTTAAGCCAAAGTCAATCCACAAATATTCATTATCCGGCATACCAGAGGCTTTAACCGTTACTATTGTTCCCACCGTACCTATTGTGGGAACAATTGAGACTATCTCCGGCATAATCTTCAGGTAGCCAATACCATTATCAGGTGTTGCCTGACCAACACCAGTAATCGTTCGACTGCCATAAGCCTGCTCATCAACAATAAATGTAACCACAAACGAGCCGTCTTGCCTGCTATTTGTCCCAACAATCGCTGGATTTGTTCCAAAGATAATATTTATACTGTCACCTGCCACAAACCCATCGCCAGCAATGGTAATAATCGTCCCAACCGTTGCTGCCTCAGGTGTTACCCAGTTGATATGCGGCAGGATGGTAAACATTGTCTGGCAAGATACATTGCCCGGAATGCTGGTTGCATTAACCGTAGTAGTCCCATAAACTTGAGTATTAACTATAAACGAGGTATCAAATGAACCGTTATTGCCAGTAAGGATATTTGGAGTAATCGTATCGGTTAGACCAAAGTCAACATTGATAATCTCGCCTGCCGGATAACCAGTACCCCAAACCACTATAGATTGTCCAACCGTTCCTATACCTGGTATTACACCAATCAATGATGTGATGGTAAAGCTGTTTGTAGCACACCTGTTTGAATTCAAGCCCAGAGCACTGATTATTGTCTGCCCCATTGGCTGTGCATCAACGACAAAATCTGCTGTAAACCTGCCATCACTTGTTGACTCAAATATCGGTATCTCATTGTTTGTTCCAAAGATAACCTCAATGAATTCACTGACACCATACCCATTACCAGCTATAGAAACCATTGAGCCTACTGTTCCAGCTGCAGGCGTTACCATGGTAATGTTCGGTATAATACTAAATGCTGCTCGACTGACATTGTTTGATCCATAACCTGTAGCCACAATCGTTCTGTTTCCGCAGGGCTGAACATCAACCGTAAACCCAGTATTAAACACACCCAGAGCATTTGCCTGAGCTATGGTTATACTTCTTGTCCAGCCAAAGGCAACCTCAATCGTCTCATTCGGCAAATAGCCATTACCCATCAGGCTGACCATTGTCCCAATCGTACCCATAGTTGGAGAATACTCAGCAATCTTACTGGTTATCAAGAAGCTATTGACAAACACCTGCTTAGAGTTCACGCCAGTTACAGTTATGGTTGTCTTGCCAGCCGACTGGACATCAACACTGAATGTTGTAGCAAATGTCCCCCGGTCATTGGTCATAGCAACTATAATGGATGAAGTTGTCCCAAAGTCAACCCTGACACCCTCTACATAACCCCAACCATTACCGCTTACAGTCACCAGCTGTCCAACTGTCCCTGAAAGCGGTGAGATAAATGTTTGCGGCATAATACTAAATATACAGGTAGCCACCCTTATCGGACTAGCACCAAGTCCTGTAACAATAATGGTTGTCGTTCCATAACCTTGAGTATCCACCGCAAAGACTGACTCAAAGCTGCCAACATTGTTTGTCCAAACCGTGGCTATAGGCTTTAACATCCCAAAGTCAACCCTTACCCGCTCAATCGAGCGATACCCTGTACCATTGACAGCCACCATTGTTCCTATCGTACCCATCAATGGTGTAATAACTACCCTTGGTATAATGGTAAAATAGCCATAATCAACACACCCTGTAGAAAGCCCTGAAGCGGTTATGGTCTTTGAACCAAAGAACTGCTCTGTAGTCGTAAACACGGCTATAAACAACCCATTCTGCCCGGCTATTACCTGGGTAATGGTTGCAGTTGTCCCAAAACCAATAGATATGGTTTCACTTGAGCCATAGCCATTACCCCTCAGTTCAACTGATGAGCCAACCGTACCATTATTTGGTGTTACAAGTATAACCCTTTGAGTAATAAGAATCTTTTGAATACCTGATAGCCCTGACTTTACCCCTAATGCCTGAATGGTTGTTGTCCCAAAGCCTTGAGTATCAATAGTAAATACAGCACTAAACACACCAGCAGCAGCCTGAACAGAGACAATCATCTCTTTTGTACCAAAATTTATCTTCACCATCTCAGTAGCATTATAGCCATCACCAGCTGCGGTAACATAACTGCCTACAGTTCCGCTTGCTGGACTGATCATGATGATACGAGCCTTAACAAGGAAGGTGGATGCCTTAAACTCAGCTGTATTTGCCCCACGGGCAGTAATTGTCTTTGTCCCACCAGGTTGTGCCCTGACACCAAAGACTGACTTAAAGCTGCCGATATTATCTGTCTTAACAACAGACTCTGGATAAACATCAAAGTATAGGCTTATATCCTCTATTGAGCCATAGCCATTGCCAAGCACGGTTACTATTGTTCCAATGGTACCCTCGTTGGGTGATACACTGGTAACATTCCCGCGAATAAAGAAGCTGCTATACCTTGGAATCGTTGAGCCTGTCCCTTCAGCCACAACGGTTGTTACTCCATAGATTTGAGTATCTACAGTAAATACTGCCACAAAAGCACCGCTGTTATCGGTTGAAACAACCGCTCGACTGACATAATTGCCAAAATCAACACGAATACCCTCATTCGCCCAGTAACCGCTGCCATAGACGTTCACTATAGAACCAACTGAGCCCTGTGCAGGGGTAACGCTATCAATCTTTGGCACAATGGTAAACACCCTGGTTGAATCTATCTCACCTGAATTGATGCCATAAGCAGTTACTGTCTTTGGACCGCTTGGCTGGGTATCAATGGTAAAGCTAAATTCAAACACACCAGCATCTGTTGCCAGACCCATACCCCTGGTTATAGTCTCACCAAGGCTAATCCTTATCTCCTCATTTGCCCCATAGCCATTACCACTGATAGATACATTTGTTCCTACTGTCCCATCAATTGGTGTCATTGTCAGGACATTACCCTTGATATAGAACCCACCAATCAGATCCTGTGATGAGATTAAGGCTGCTACCTCAACCGTAGTTGTCCCTGCAGCCTGAGTATTTACCGTAAAGTATGCGGTAAACTCACCTCGATAGTTTGTATTTGTATCTGTTATGACATCATAACCGAAGAGAATCTGGATATTCTCCTCTATTGTAAACCCATCACCAGTTACCATAACACTGCTGCCAACCGTACCAAATGATGGCACAATACTGGTAATATTACCCTTGATAAGCAAGCTGTCTTCATCCATTACATTACTATCCATACCTGTAGCAATGATATTGGTTATACCATAAGGCTGAATATTAATGGTAAATGTCTTTTCAAATCCTCCGCGATAGTCTGAAACCACACTGGTTCTGCTCGTTGTCCATCCAAAGTCTATCCTTATTGTCTCTGTAGCCGCATAGCCATCACCCCTGACTGTAATTAACGTCCCTACTGTTCCTTCATTTGGTGTTACCTGTGTAATATGTGGCTCAATCGTAAATATCTGGAAGGCATAAAGCTCCAGATTCTTAGTTGAGTTAGCCATGACAGTTCTTGTCCCAACCATTTGAGTATCAATGGTAAAGGTTATTGAGAATACGCCCGCATCATTACAGCTGGCCTTAACAATCGCTTTTGTCCAGCCAAAGTCAATCTTGACTGAGTCTGTAGCTGCAAAGGCATTACCATCAACCCTGACAATCGTTCCCACTGTACCGTGTGACGGTGACAATACTGTAATCTTGGCCGATATTCTATACTTATTGCTTGCTACCTCATGGCTATTCATTCCATAAGCTGTAATCGTTGTCCAGCCAGCAGGCTGCACATCAATCGTAAATATACCTGTAAACGCACCCTTATAGTCTGTTGCTGCTTGAGTAATGGTTGGTGTAATCCCAAAGTTTATCTCAACCTGTTCATTAGCACCAAAGCCATCGGCATAGATGGTAACCAATTCACCCACCATACCCCAAACAGGTGAAACCTCATAGATGTTGGAGAAAATAACCAGACTATCATTATCTGTCTCACCTGAAGCAATACCCCTTGCCATTACTATTGTTGTGCCGCATGGCTGGACATTAATGGTCAGGGTGGTTGAGAAATAGCCCGTATAATCTGTAATCGTTGTTGTTCTACTCGTTGTCCAGCCAAGGTCAATAGCTATGGTCTCACTTGCCCCATAACCATTGCCACAAACAGTAATTGTTGTGCCAACCGTTCCCCTTGATGGTGAAACTATAGTGATGTTTGCATAGATAGACAGCCCTGACCGCGATACCTCACGAGAGACAGCCCCAGTAGCAACTATCGTGGTTGTCCCATAGGCTTGAGTATCAAGTGTAAAGCTGGTATTAAACTCACCTGAGGCATTGCTTAATGTTTGCTGAATGGTTTGAGTATAGCCAAAGTCAATCCTGACATCCTCATCTGCTTCATAGCCATTACCGGCTACAGTAATAATTGTCCCTACTGTTGCCCTTGTTGGCGTAACCGTGATAATATTTGACCTGATAAGCAGTGTCTTTTCTGACTGCTCCATGCTTACCAGACCGGCTGCGGTTATACTTGTTGTCCCAAACTTTTGCGTATCAATGGTAAATGATGCCTCAAAATAGCCACGGCTATCAGTAGTAGCAGATGTCCTGGTTATTACCTTCCCAAAGTCAACCCTGATACCCTCATCTGCTAAGTAGCCATTACCAGTAACAAATATTGGTGTCCCAACACTACCCTGACCTGGTGAAACAACCACAATATTCGTGTATATCCTGAACATTCTTAATTCATCCTGCTGGCAATCAAGCCCATAAGCTATCACGCTTGCGGTTCCACCAGACTGGGTATCAATGGTAAAGGTGGTTGTAAACTCACCAGCAACATTGCTCTTTACTGTTGTAATGGTTCTGTTTGTGCCCAGGCTTATTCGTACTGTTTCACTGCCGCTGTAACCATCGCCAATGATACTAACTATTGTCCCTACTGAGCCAAAGGTTGGCTTAAAGGTAGTTACATGCACCTGTACCGTAAATGTAGCATAACCCTTTTCATTGGTATCCATGCCAGTGCACAGTATCCTTGTTTGACCATTTACCTGTGCATCTGCGGTAAAGGTATAGACAAAGGTACCATTTTCCTCTGCTGTTGGTAATGGTGAAATAATTGCATTGGTGGTACCAAAATCAACCCTTATTGGTTCATACCTTCCAAACCCATGACCCTCAATAGTAATTGGTGTGCCAATAGTCCCTGCCATTGGTGTTGACTGAGCAATGTTTGTATGAAGATAGAACAGCCTTTGGTCCTGCTCAAAGCTCACCCTGCCAATAACCACTACAGTCTTTGTCCCTGAAACCTGGGTATCAACTGTAAAGGTTGTACTGAATGCACCGGTAATATCTGTATAGACATCAATGATTTCACTCGTTGCACCAAAATCAACCTTCATCTGCTCTGTTGGACCATAACCATTAGCCACTAAGGTAATAATCGTTCCCACTGAGCCTCGAGTTGGGGTAAGTGTTGTAATATTAGCATATATCTGCACGCTGCTGAGCACTATCTCTCTGGTAGTCAAGCCCTCTGCAGTAATGGTTGTTGGTCCACGAACCTGTGTATCAATAGTAAATGTTGTCAAGAACTCACCACTACTGTTTGCCTTGATTACACTTATAGATGGTGTGGTCCCAAAATCAACCCGAATAAACTCACCGGTATTATCACCATACCCATTACCAGCTAATGTAATGATTGTTCCAACCGTACCCTTTGTGGGTGAGGTAAGAATAATATTGGCCCTGATACAATAAAGCCCTGAAGCAGTCTCAGCTGTAGATATTCCAACAGCTATTATTGTTGTTGTTCCAAAGCTCTGAGTATCAACCGTAAAGATTGAGACTATCTCACCGCTGACATTAGCCGTAACCATAGACATAGATGCCTTCTTGCCAAAGTCAACCCTGACTGCCTCGCTCAACCCATACCCATTACCATAAACCGTAACAAAGCTGCCTACTGTTCCACTATTTGGGGTAATAGACGTAATATTTGAGTAGATAGCAAGTGAGCTGTATGCCTTTGGATCCTCACTTGTCTGTGCACTCGGATAGCTGTAAACAAATATTTGTGTATCGCCAGATGGTTGAGTATCTACAGTAAAGGTTGTTGCAAATGAGCCATAACCAGAGGCATAGACTGTATTGGGAACAATAATCGCAGCATTAATCCCAAGCTTCATGCGAATGTTTTCAGAGGCAGTAAACCCTGTGCCCTCAATATATATTGGTGTACCAACCGTTGCCCTTGTTGGTGTTATCAGAATAATCTCAGCACAGATAGTAACCGTACCTGCGGACTTCTCTTCTGATGTAAGCCCATGAACAATAATGGTTGTAATGCCTGACCCTTGAGTATCCATGGTAAAGGCAGCTGTAAACGTACCTATACTGCTGGCAAGGGCATTGCCAATGCTTGATGTTGAGCCAAACTCAATCCGTAATGGTTCACCAGCAGCATAGCCATTGCCAGAAATCTCAATCCTTGTTCCAATCGTTCCCTTATTCGGCGTAACTATAACCACATTTCCATGTATGTACAGGGTTGTATCTGCTGAGATACCGCCAGTCTTTGTTTCTTTTACCAGGATTGTTGTTGTTCCAGCAGCCTGGGTATCAATGGTAAAGGTAGTGCTAAAGGTGCCATTGCTTGAGGTTAATGCCTTAGTCACACTTGGTGTTACACCAAAGTCTACCTTAACCCATTCCCTGTTTGAGAATCCCTCACCATAAACCCGCACAACCTTGCCTACTGTGCCATTATTTGGTGTCACAAATATCTTGCCAGCTATGACAAACACTGACACTGCCTTTTGACCAGAATCCATGCCCTCAGCAATTATGGCAATGTTTCCTGCTGGCTGGATATTAACGGTAAATACTACTGTCCATGAACCATTCTGTGATGTTATTGGCTCACACATACTTCGACTAATACCAAAATCAACCCGAACCTGCTCTAATTGATCAAACCCATTGCCAGAGACCGTGACTATTGTTCCCACTGGACCAGTACCTGGTGATACCTGCCAGATGTTAGCGTAGATATTTACACCCCTGACAACAGATTCCTTGCTTATCCTGCCAACAGCTGCCATGGTTGTTGTCCCGCATTTTTGGGTATCAACTGTAAACACTGTGCTGAACAACCCAGTAATATCTGTTGTAATCGTTGTAATTGGCAATGTCTTGCCAAGGTTGATATCAACCACCTCATCAGCACCATAACCATTGCCAAGCAAGGAAATCATTGTCCCTACGGTTGCCCTTGTTGGTGTAATGCTTACTATATTGCCGAAAATAGTAAATCTTGAGCCGCTTGACTCATTGCTTTGCAGACCGTTTACAGATACGGTTGTTGTCCCACAACTTTGAGTATCAATGGTAAAGCTGACTGAGACCCGACCATAGACAGAAGAGGTTGTGATTATAATAGATGCTGTTGTTCCAAAATCAACCCTTACTATCTCAGAATCACCATACCCTGTGCCAAGCACATTAACCACTGTGCCTACACTGCCACGAGATGGTGTTACCTGAACAACATTACTAACTATAGTAATGTCTTTGATTGATTCAACGTTAGAGCTTAGACCATAAGCATGTATCGCTGTCCCGCCACACTCCTGGGTATCAACCACAAATACAGCATTAAACACACCATTTGCTAATGCTGTTGTCTGAGTAATTCCATAATGCCAGCCAAAGTCAATCCTGACAGCCTCGCTTGACTGATACCCTCTGCCCTCAACACGGACTATAGTCCCTACTGTGCCAATGGTTGGGGTAACAATAACTATCTGAGGAACAATAGCAAAGTATGTATATGCATATTCATTGCTCGACAGCCCACTTGCAGCTACTGTATTTGAACCCATGGGCTGAGTATCTGTGGTAAAGGTAATATCAAATGAACCATATTGATCACTCAAGCAGGAGACAAGGCTGATTGTCTTGCCAAAATCAATCTTTACCTGTTCACTTGAGCCATAGCCATTGCCCCTGACATTGATAATTATGGTTGCATAACCCATTGTTGGAGTAATCCCAATGATGTTGGCAAATATTCTAAGTGGCTCATTATCTGTATCGCCTGTCCCTATACCTGTAACCACTATTGTCTTTGTCCCAAACGCTTGAGTATCAATGGTAAATATTGTCTCAAAAACACCGCTATCATCTGCCATAACTATTGCCCGGGTATTTACTGCCCCAAGCTCAATCCTGACATCCTCACCAGCACCATATCCATTACCAGCCACACTGACAGGTGTACCCACAGAGCCAATTGTTGGGCTTACCATAGTAATCTCACCACAGATACGGAACTGATATGTGCCGCTCAAGCCGAATGTACTGCTTGTGCCAGTAATCGTTACTGTGCCTGACGGTTGAACATCAACAACAAACGTTGTTGCAAAGCTGCCCATGGCAGAGACATTCTGTGACTTGACCAACTTGATGTTTTCTGTCTTACCAAAGCTGATATACACTTGATCATTGCCCGCATATCCATTGCCAAACACATTAACAGTTGTGCCAACCGAGCCAGCCTTTGGTATAATATCATAGATAGCTGGCAGGATATAGACATTAGTCGTATCATAGCAGGATGCACTCCTGGCTATAACCGTAGTTGTCCCTAAAACTTGAGTATCAATAGTAAATGGAATATTAAACACTCCGTCTGCCTGCGGATAACCCTTTGTAATGGCATTGGTTAACCCAAGGTCAATGGTAATCTCCTCACCCACACCATAGCCTGTCCCAGTAACAGTAATAATGCTTCCAACCGTTGCCGCCTTAAGTGTAATCCCAATAATCTCACCGATAATAACAAAATTATTCCTGCTTATCAACCCGCTATTGACACCTGTAGCCACAATACTTCTTGTCCCTTGCGGCTGGGTATCAGCTGTAAGAACAGCCACAAAGGCACCATTAGCCTCAACAATAGCATTGGTAATGGATGGTGTCCATCCAAAGGCAACACTAATCATCTCTCCAGCCTGATACCCCTGTCCAGAAACCGTTACCAGGCTGCCTACTGTGCCTGCTGGAGGTATGACACTGTACATCTCTGGCTCGATGTAAAAGACATTCATAGCAACACTTATCCCGCTGGCAATAATGGTTGTGGTGCCATACCTCTGGGTATCCACTGTCCAGCTTGCTGTCCATGAGCCATATTGCCCTGCAACTGCCTGCTGAATATTGGCATTCGTGCCAAAGGCAATATTCACTGTCTCACCTGAGGCATAGCCTGTGCTATAAATCGTAACGATTGTGCCAACGCTGCCAGATGCTGGCAAGACACTGACTATCTGCGGCTGAATGCTAAACACATTTGTCGCCATGCTCACACCGCTGGCAGTAATGGTTGTGGTACCATACGCCTGAACATCAATTGTCCAGCTTGTGGTGAATGACCCATACTGCCCGGCAATTGCCGTCTGAATACCAGCATTGGTGCCAAACGCTACCGTGATATTATCACCTGCAGCATAGCCTGTGCCATAGATCGCTACCACGCTGCCAACCGTGCCTGCTGTCGGCTCAACACTAACCACCTGCGGCTGGATACGGAACACATTTGTTGCCACACTGATACCGCTGGCAGTAATAGTCGTTGTCCCATACGCCTGGACATCAACTGTCCAGCTTGTGGTCCATGACCCATATGTACCGGCAATTGCCGTCTGAATGCTCGCATTAGTGCCAAAGGCAATATTTACACTCTCACCCGCAACATAACCTGTGCTGTAAATCATAACGATAGTGCCAACCGTGCCTGCTGTTGGCTCAACACTAACCACCTGCGGTTTAATAAATATAGTGTCTGTCCCCACATCAGCTGCCTCAGCCAATACGGTTGTTGTGCCATAACACTGTGTGTTAATAGTAAATACACCATCAAATGCCCCGTTTACATCACTGCTGATAGTAGTAATGCCTGATGTCAAACCAAGGTCAACCCTGACACCGGCATTTGCTGCAAATCCAGTGCCACTGATATTAATCACCCTTCCTACCGTACCAACAGTAGGCGTAACATGGATAACACCCCGGATAACAAACACTACTTTTTCTGCTGGCATACATGTCTTGCTACCAACAGCCACAATAGTCGTTAAGCCATAAGGCTGATTATCAACCGTAAAGATAGTGGTAAACTCACCATTATTATCTGCAACAAGCTCTGTGATTGACCCTGATGTCCCAAAGTCAATGGCTACCCCTTCATTGGGTGCAAAGCCGTCACCCTTAACCGTAACAAGGACACCCAGCGTCCCCTGTGTTGGTGTTACAGAAACAATTTTTGGACTAATACCAAAGATGCTTACAGCCACTCGACCAGAACCTATGCCCTGTGCCCTTATGGTTGTTACACCTGCTGGCTGAATATTAACCACAAAGGTAGTGCTGAATGTCCCTAAACTCGAGGCAGCACAATATGGATTCCTTGACCCAGTATCTGTGCCAAAGAATATTTGTATCACCTCTCCTGCCTGATACCCATTACCAGTAACCGTAACCGTAATCCCTGTCGTGCCAGATGGTGGTATAACTGCAGTAATATTAGGTATCAACACATACTTGCTCACACCTGTCTCACCAGAGCTAATACCCCTGGCTTTAATCGTCTTTGTTCCATAAACCTGGGTATCAACCGTAAATACCTTAACAAACACACCATCATTATCAACCACTGGATCAACAATAGACATGGTTGTTCCAAAATCAATCCATACCTGCTCACCAGGCTGATAACCATCACCAATAACTGTCACATAACTGCCTATTGTCCCGGTAGTTGGAATTACCTCCCGAATCTTACCCAGTATCTTAATTGTTGTCAGATTGGATAACCCACTTGAAAGCCCTGTGGCTATCAGGGTTGTTGTTCCAAATCCCTGCGTATCTATGGTAAAGACCTTAGCAAAGTATCCACTCTCATCTGGTATGGCTGTAAACATATTTATACTCTTGCCAAAGTCTATCTGTACGGTTTCAGAGACAGCATAACCTGAACCCATAACCGTAATCTCTGCACCGACTACACCGATTGATGGTAATACCCAAACCTTTGGTGTAATCCAAACATAATCACTTGCAGGGACACCATGCTGTTGACCGCTACCTTCAACCATAGTCTTACCACACTTTTGTGTATCTATGGCAAAGCATATAGTAAATGATCCCTCTTCAGATGCCTCATCAACATAGATTATTCCTGGACTGGTTCCAAAGTCTAACCTCACTGCCTCGCTTGAGCCATAACCAGTTCCGCAAACCGTAATTATTGTTCCCAACATACCGGTTGTTGGATTAACCACAATCTTTGGTATAATAAAGTGGTATGAACTAAAACATGTCGGTGTGTTTAAGCCTGATGCTGTCACAGTATGGGTTGCATATCTCTGAGTATCAATTGTAAAGACTGTGTTAAATTCACCACGTGCATTACTTATTGTCTCAGTAATACTTATAACCTTCCCATAATCAATCCGTATCACTTCCCCTAACCCATATCCATTACCCATAACCGTAACAAAAGAGCCAACCATGCTTGTGGTTGGAGAAACAATGGTAATGTTTTCACGGATGTGGTAGTAATTATTAGCTTTCTCAAATGATGGGATGCCCTCAACATTTACCGTTGTTGTCCCATAGATTTGAGTATTAATAACATAACTTACCTCAAACTCACCACGATAATTACTCCATGTATTGGCAATCTTTGGTTCCAGTATTGTCCCAAAGGTAACAAATACCTGTTCATTTATTCCATATCCATTCCCCTTAATGGTCACAAGACTGCCAACCGTACCAAAGGATGGCAGGACATGGGTAACATTGGCATGAATAGTAAATTGAGCCTCTGTTATCTCAGCCGTACTACTGCCATAAACCCTGACAACCTTTGTTCCATAAGGTTGAGTATTAATAACGTATATACCACTAAAGGTACCATTACTTGAGGTAAATATCTTATCCTCTAACAATTGCTCATCAAGATAGAACCTGACCCATTCATTATCTCCATACCCATCACCATCAATATTGATTATACTGCCAACAGAGCCAATGGTTGGTGTCATATTAAGGATATGACCACGAATAACAAGGACATCGTCATCTGTTAGAGATGAGGACAAACCTATAGCTCTAATCGTTGTTATGCCAAAGGATTGAGTATCAATAGTAAAGCTTGTCTTAAACCCGCCCTTTGTATTTGTATCAACGTTGGCTCTATCGGGGGTCTTACCAAAATCAACCTGAATCCATTCACCTGCCCAGTACCCTTTACCCTCAACCTCAATCAGTGTTCCAACCGTACCAGAGTCTGGACTGACAATAGATATACCTGGTTGGATACTAAATACCCTGGTATGTGTCTGCCCGCTAAATAACCCGCTGGCAATAACAGGATGCTCGCCTGTTGGTTGTTCATCTACAACAAAGGATGTAGCAAAGGTACCCTCATTGCTGGTTGTTGCCAGAGCAATGCTTATTGTATCACCAAAATCAACACGGATCTGTTCATCTGGTCCAAACCCTGTGCCCTCAACCGTAACCATAAGACCAACGGTTCCTGCCTCTGGACTGAGCACTGAAATCCTGGATTGAATATAGTAGTAAACCTGAGACTTTAACCATGAAGTCAAGCCATTTGCCTTCACCGTCTTTGTCCCATATGGTTGAGTAGTTACTGTAAAGGTTGCTATACACCAGCCATCACTATTTGTAGTCGGCTGAGCCACCTTACCAGGCAAGGTGCCAAAGAGTATACTTACTGACTCAGAGGCATAGTATCCATCGCTCACTATTTCAACCAATGCCCCAACAGAGCCAATGGTTGGTGTAAGCGACCTTATTCTCTGCATAATAAAGAAGGTTTTATCATATGTCTCACCACTTGTATTGCCTATAGTTGTTACTGTCTTTGTTCCATATATTTGCGTATTAATAGTAAATATGGTTGTAAATGAACCTTGATTACTTATTGTCAGGGTCATAATACTTGGAGTATGCCCAAAGTTTATCTTTACTGATTCACTTGAGCCATAACCTGTTCCCTTAACCATGACAGGTGTCCCAATTGTCCCTGTTATTGGACTAAAGTAATAGATATCACAGGTAATATCAAATATCCTCTGCACCTTCAAGCCGCTTGCCAGACCAGTGGTCATGATAGTCGTTGTTCCAGCTGGCTGGGTGTTTACTGTAAATACAACAGAGAATGTTCCGCATGGATCCTTTTCTGCAACCGGACTGCTGGCTATACATGTAGCAATGGTTGGTTTATTGCCAAAGGTAATATGTATGGTTTCTGCAGCCCTGTAGCCAGTACCAGTAATTATCACAGCCTGACCAACCGTACCAGTTGTAGGTGACACTAATGTTATATCTGGAATAATGTCAAAGTAATTATACGCCGTTAACCTTGAAGCCATTCCATAGGCATCAATCGTAGTCATTCCTGCTGGTTGGGTATTAATAACAAAACTCTTTGTAAATGAACCAATTGCATCTGTCATCTGTACCTGCGGCTGAGCTATTGTTCCAAATATAATCTTTATTAATTCATCAGCTTTAAAACCATTACCACTAATCGTAATCCTTGTTCCAACCGTACCAACAGATGGTGTAACACTGGTTATATTTCCAATAATCACAAATCCATCTGTATCAACAAGCTTAGATCTATACCCAGTAGCCGTGATAGCTGTTGTCCCTGTATTACCATCATAATTTTGAGAGGGTTGAGTATTAATAGTAAATATTGCCTCAAAGTCTCCGCCTTGTTTCGTGTAAACCGCTTTAATTATTGTTGTTATGCCAAAATCAACATTTATCAATTCATTCTTATAATATCCATCACCACTAACCGTAATCAATGTCCCTACACTACCAACAGATGGGCTTATACTGCTTATCCTCTGTACAACAAAGAAATAAACCTGATTAACCTTGCCGCTGCTAAGTCCGGTAGCAATAACTGTAGTTGTCCCATAAACCTGGGTATCAACCGTAAGTATAGCTTCAAACCTTCCACTATCACTTGTAGTAAGTACAGCCATGGTCTGCGTTGTTCCAAAGGAAATCTTGACATTCTCAGCTATATCAGTTCCATAACCATTACCAATAATCCTTACTGGTGTCCCTACCGTGCCACTTGTCGGACTTAAGATAGAGATACCGTAATTAACCACAAACCATGTATGATCAATCTGACCTGAATCAACACCCTGAGCAATAACCGTATGTGTCCCGGCTGGCTTATCATCTATGGTAAATATTATTTCAAAACTGCCGTCTGTTTGAGCATAACCGCTGGCAATGGTTATGGTTGTTCCTAAGTGAATATGTATCTCCTCATCCCCTTTATATCCATTACCAGTAAGCGTAACCGTTGTCTCTACTGGCCCGGCTGTTGGCTGGATACCAGTCACCCTGCCAGTAATAAAGAAGGTATCCTGACTGCGTTCAGATGACATGAATCCTGTCACAGTTATGGTCTTGGTTGCTGCCATTTGTGTATCTACTGTAAAGACTGTTGTCCAGATACCATTCTCGTTTGTCTGTCCAATCTCTATCTGTGTCTTGTTCCCAAAATCAATCCATACATTCTCCATAACACCATAGCCAACACCACTAACCGTAATCATTGTTCCTACAGAACCAGCAATTGGTGTTACCTCAATTATCTTGCCATGGATATAACAGCTATGTGTAGCCATTGCCCCTGATAGACTGGCAAAAGCAAGTATGGTCGTCTTGCCGCAAGGCTGGGTATCAATAGTAAAGCTTGCTGTAAATGTACCGTCATTGCTTGATACAGACGAGCCAACCGCAGGACTTGTTCCAAAGTCAACAGACACACTCTCACTGGCACCAAAGCCTGTAGCTGTAATTGTCACCATACTCCCGAGTGTCCCGCCTGTTGGGGTTACTAAAGTAATATTGCCAATTATCCTGTATATCTTCTCTGAGATACACCCACTGTCATCTCCCCTTACTCGAACAGTTGTATATCCAAATACTTGAGTATCAATAGTAAACGCAGCTATAAAGCTGCCAATCGTCACAGCTGAAACCTCTCCAAATGCTATTCTGTCATCTACCTTGCCAAAGTCAATATGCAAATACTCTCCAAACGTTTGATTTATTGTACCGTCAAACCCATTGCCCTCAATGGTCACCCAGCTTCCAACCGTACCAATGGAAGGCGAAACCCTGGTAATGTTACCAATAATCTTGAATTCATTCCCTGCAACATTTGTTCCACCAGTCTTCATCCCTTTAGCTGTAATACTCTTTGTCCCATAAGGCTCAAGGTCAACCACAAAGCTGCCGGTAAACGTCCCAAATCCGCTCGTTTGAGTAGACCCAATGGACTGATCACTGCCACCTGTATACTTATAGAATTCATTACCAAAATAGAAATTCACTGCCTCATTAATACTCCAGCCATCACCCTTCAGGGTCACAATACTACCCACTGAACCAATAGTGGGGCTGACAGAGTATATCCTTGGCATAACCCAGAAATCAATATTGCTGGCTTTGGTCTTTGTGGTTATCCCTGTAGCGGTGATACTGTTTCGTCCATATCTCTGCGTATCTACTGTAAAGGATACGGTAAATGTCCCATACTGTGAGGATACAATTGTAGCAATGGTCTTTGTTGTTCCAAAGTCAACAACTATCTGTTCACTCTTTCCATATCCATTACCTGTTACCGTAACAAAGGTACTAATAATACCAGAAGACGGCCTTACCTGTATAAGATTACCGACAATACCATAAATATTCTGTGCTATCTGACCAGAGCTTGCACCGATAGCTGTTATTGTTGTTGTCCCATAGGCTTGAACATCAATCGCAAAGATAGATGTGAACTCACCCAAGTTATTACTCTCAACCAAGCTTATAGAATCATTTGTTCCAAACTTGATATTAATCATCTCTACAGAGTTATAACCATTGCCATAAACCGTTACCTTAGAGCCAACACTACCCTTTGTCGGCATGACTGAAACCACATTACTGGTGATAAAGAATCTATTGAATGTCTCCTGACCTGACTCACCAAATCCCTTAACCCTTATGGTTGTTGTCCCGCAAGATTGAGTATTGATGGTAAACCCAACCTCAAAGTGACCATCTATCCCGGCAGAGGTAGAGGTAATGGCATCACCAAATGTACCAAAGTAAACAAGAATAGGCTCAGTATCGCTATAACCGCCGCCTTTAATAGTAACTATTGTCCCTACACTGCCAGTAGATGGTGTTACTATGGCTGTATCTGCAACTATCTTACAATATCCCCACACCGGTGGTGTGGCATTCCCATCTACCACTACAGTCTTTGTCCCATAAACCTGAGTATCAATGGTAAAGATAACCATAAACGAACCGCTGCCAACAGTATCCCCAACTGGTATCCTCTGTCCCTCGCCAAATTGCACATAAACCTTATCTGGATAGGCAAAACCATTACCCCAAACTGTAATTATTCGGCCTATTGTCCCAAAATCAGGAGATATTTTTGTTACTGTAGCCTGAATACTGAACATACCACTCTTTACTATCTTGCTATTTATTCCAATGGCAGATAAAACCCTGCCACCAAGCGGCTGGGTATTAGCGGTAAAGGTTACTGAGAACGAGCCATAAGGACTGCTTGTCACTATGGTAATAGTTGGTGTTGTTCCCAGACTGATACGAATACCCTCGCTGCTGCCATAGCCACAACCCTCAATGGTTACTAATGTACCAACCGTACCCTTTAACGGTGTAATCAGGGTCAAGCCAGTCTCTACCTTGAAGTATCCCATACTCTCCTGATTAGATACAGGACCTACCACCGTAATGGTTGTTGTTCCTGCTGGCTGGGTCGTAACCACAAAAGAGGTGCTGTACTTACCTGCTGGATTAACCGCAGCATAGGTAATGGTTTGAGTAAACCCAAAGTGAACCACAGCCATCTCATCCTTTCCATAACCATCACCACTAACCGTCACCCTTGTCCCAACCGTTCCACTCGAAGGATTAACAGACAATACCCTGCCCTTGATGATAAAGATATTCTGAGCAATACCAAATGAACCAAATCTACCCTCAGCTGTAATGGTTGTTGTCCCACCTGGTTGAGTATCAACCGTAAAGGTTGAGGTAAGCGTTCCTGCTGCAGATGAATAATATGTTGGCCCATGTGGTGATGAGCCAAATATATTCCAGACAGGCTCATTGGGTGCATATCCATCGGTCCAGATAGAAACAAGCGTTCCTACACTACCCTGGGTTGGCACTACCCTCAAAATTCTTTGGATTAACTTATAAGTAAGGGATGAGGAGGCATTGGTTATTAGCCCATATGCTGTCACAGTCTTTGACCCTTGAGATATCACATCCCATGCTTGAGTATCAATGGTAAAGTTAACTATAAATAGTCCTGCCTCATTTGCTGTGCAGGTAGCAATAGTCTTAGTTGAACCATAAGAGATGCGAATGGTCTCACTTGCTCCATACCCGGCACCCATCATCAATACTACTGTTCCAATGGGTCCTGAATTTGGAGTAATTGTCGTCGCATCAACTGTAACTATAAACCGGGTACTATCCTCTTCACTTGAGGTCAAGCCATATGCCCTGACACTGGTAAAGCCATATACCTGTGGATTTACAGTAAAGCTGACGCTAAATGTGCCGTCAAAGGTTGTCACAACAGTAGTAATACTCTGTGTTGTCCCAAAATCGATTCTGATAACCTCTTCATCGCCATAACCATCACCCTCAATAACAACTATACTGCCAACCGTTCCAACACTTGGTGTAAGAAGGGTGATATGGGCAAAGATGCGACACTCATTCCCTGCCTGCTCATTTGATGTCAGCCCTCTGGCAAGCACACTGGTTGTTCCCTCATGCTGGACATCAATGGTAAAGGCTATATTAAACGCACCATAGATGTTTGTGCTCGTCTGCACAATAGTTGCTGTTTTGCCAAAGTCAATCCCTATATCCTCGTTTGCACCAAATCCATCACCATATAGGTTAACAATTGTTCCCACTGAGCCAGATGAAGGTGTTACCAATCTTATTCTTGGTCTGATATTGAAGAAAACCATATCCTGTTCGTTTGTAACTAAGCCAGTAACCAATACGGTTGTTGTTCCATAGCTCTGAGTATCAATGGTAAACGTGGTAGAGAATGAGCCGTTCAGATTGGCACTTGTTGTAGTAATCGTTCTTACTGTTCCAAAGTCAATCCTGAGCAGTTCATTTGCACCAAAACCATTTGCCTCAAGCAAAACAATTGTTCCTACTGTCCCATTATTCGGCGACAAGGTAATAATCTCCTGGGTAATCTTCAGCCTGTTGAATGAAATTGTGCCAGAATCAAGACCAGCAGCTGTGACGGTTGTTGTCCCATACACCTGAGTATCAATAGTAAATATAGACTCAAAATAACCACAAACATCTGTGATTACCATAGAGATAGTTGTATTCTTACCCAGAGAAATCCTTACCCCTTCAGTTGCCTTATAGCCGTCGCCAATAACTGTCACATATGCCCCTACTGTTCCAGTTGTTGGCGAAACCGATGGAATGGCCGGGTTAATAGTTATCCAGCCAGTATCTTCTTTGCCTGTAGTTATCCCAACAACCCGCAGCAAGGTATCGCCAAGCTGCTGCCTGTCAATGGTAAAGGTTGCACTAAATGTCCCCTCACTTGAAGCTTGCGTAATGGCTATTGATGGTGTTGTCCCCAAAATAACATTGATGATTTCATCATTACCATACCCATTAGAGTAGATAGAGATAATCGTCCCAACCGTACCTCGTGTTGGTGTAACCAATGAAAGCTTGGTAACAATAATATATGTATTCTCTGCTGCAATCCCTGTTCTTGTTTCAATTGCCCGAATGGTTGTTGTGCCATAGGGTTGCGTATCAACAGTAAATATGGCTGTCCATGAACCATTGATATCGGTTATTGCCTGGGCCATATTCAAATACTTGCCAAAATCAACCACAATCCCTTCAGAGACACTATACCCATTGCCCTTAACCGTTACTTCTGACCCAACCGTCCCCCTATCTGGAATGACAAACGGAATAGCTGGCTCAATAAAGACTTGTTCCTTAGCCGTCAGGTTAGAGTCAAGCCCTGTAGCAAGGATAGTTGTTGTGCCATAGGGTTGAGTATCTACAGTAAAGGTAACACTAAAGGTGCCGCCTACCCAGCAATCCTGAGATGGTACCTGAGTTATTCCGCTTGTAGTTACTGTGGTAATGGTTCCATTTGTCCCAAAGTTAATCCTCACCTTTTCTGTTGCATAATACCCATTACCCTCAAGGCTGATGGTTGTGCCAACCGTTCCATGTGTTGGTGTGCAAATAATAATCTTGGGAATGATAAAGAATGTAGATGTATCACGCTGACCCGGATAACCCTTGCTTCGGACAAGGATAGTTGTTGTGCCTGCAGGCCTTATCCCTGTGGTAAAGTAAACCGTAAAGCTGCCTCTTACGTTATCTGTCCAAACAATAATATCTGTCTCACCCTCTGTGCCTACCTCTGTAGTACCAAAATACACCCTTAATTCATCATTGGCATAATATCCATTGCCCCGCACCCCTATCTGTGTCCCTATTGTACCATAAGACGGTGAAACAAGGATAATCCTTGGTGTAATCTTAAATAGTCGATAATTAACCTCTTTACTATCCATGCCAGTAGCTGTAATAGTATGCGTTCCATAGGGTTGCGTATCCATGGTAAATACATGTGTCCATGAGCCATTCGTTGAGGCTTGGGTGGTCGTAAGGGTAGGATTCATCCCACACCCAATAACCACCAGCTCATTGCTCCCATAACCATCAGACTGGATGGTTACTACTGTCCCTACAGAGCCTTCACTCGGCTCATAATAGATGATATTCGATTTAATAATAAAGAACTTAGAGAAAGTAGATGATACCCCGATATCTACACCTGTAGCCATAACCGTGGTTGTTCCAAATGCCTGTACATCAACCGTAACCGGCACAATAAACGAGCCAGCAGCATCAGTAACCGTAGTCGCAGCTGTTGGGCTCCTGCCAAAGGTAATATGGATATTGCCAGAAGGATTATATCCATTACCATAAACCGTAACCACCTGACCAACGGTTCCAAATGATGGAACAACATCTGTCAGCTTAACCCCAATAAAGAAGTAGGAGATGGTGGCCACATTCGAGGTAAGTCCTGTTACCACAACCGTTGTGGTACCATAAGCCTGTGGGTCATTGGCATTAAACCAGCCGCTGAATGTGCCTACATTCGTTGCAACCCATGAGCTTGCCTTATTCATAATAGTACCAAAATCAAGCTTAACCGTCTCACCTTCGCCATAACCAGTACCAGTAACATATACCGGTGTCCCAATTGTCCCGTTAGCAGGTGAAACAAGGGTGATCTTGGGCATAACACGGCAATAGCCATAGTACTCAGCATGAGACTGTAAGCCATGAGCAGTGATAGTCTTTGTCCCGGTAAACTGGGTATCAATGGTAAAGGTTACGCTAAACGATCCCATTAGACTGGCATAGGTTGTCGTAATACTCCCTGTTGTTCCAAACCCTATACGAATAGGCTCACCAGCATCATACCCTGTCCCCTCAACCAGAATGGTTGCCCCAACCGAGCCATAGGTTGGAAATACACCGGTAATTTCGCGTTTAATAGTAACAAAGGCATCTGTTGATGTCCCACTGTTTAAGCCAGTGCAGGTAACGGTCGTTGGACCTATAGGCTGGGTATTAATAGTAAAGGCAACACTGAATGTACCACAATTATCTGTATGACCGGTATTAATGGTTATGGTATTGCCAAAGTCAACCCTGATATCCTCATCTGCCCCATACCCTGTGCCCCATACGATTATAATGCTTCCAACCGTTCCATCCAATGGACTAACCCATATCTCTGGACGAATAGTAAATATTTGGGTAAACTTAGTACCAACCGTTTGTCCCAGAGCAGTAATAGATGTTGAGCCAACAACCTGTTCATTAATGGTAAATTGCGTAATAAAAACACCATGTCCAGTAGCTTGACCCTGAAGCATGGGATATGTTGTTCCAAATCTAACCTTTATCCCCTCGCTGACTCCATAACCAGTACACGTCAGATAAACCGTGCTTCCAACCGTGCCTGCTGTAGGTGTAATAATCAGGTTTTCATTCATCTTAAACATAATAGTACCTGATGCACCAGAACTAACACCCTGAGCCATAACCACCACATCACCCCATGCCTGAGATGTAATAGTAAAGTTAACCGCAAAGATACCATTTCCCATGGCTGTAGCTGTAACTACACCTGTATCATCCCCAAAATCAACACGCACAGTCTCATCTGCCTCATAACCAGTCCCCTCAAGATGGACATTCATACCCACAGTACCTACTGCTGGGGATATGGATGTTACCCCGGTAGTGATATAGAATGTATCATCATCAGATGTCCCTGATATAAGCCCTGTAGCCACAATGGTAGTCATACCAACCGGCTGGGTATTAACCGTAAATCTTGCCTCAAATACACCATGAATATCGGCTGAAACAATGGCAATAGATGAGGTGTTTCCAAAGTCTATTCTGACAAGCTCTTCTGCTCCAAACCCATTGCCATGGACAATAACCTGTGTTCTTTCCACTGGTCCTGATGGTGGATTCACACTGACAATATGCCCTGTAACCTTGAGATAATTAACTGCCTGCTGTGGATTGGTCTGCCAGCTGCGAGCAAGGACAGTGCTTGTGCCAGCTGGTTGAGCCGGAACAACAAAGGTGGTTATAAAGCTACCATTTGCATCTGTATTTGTAACATTTAGGTCTTCTGTTACTCGATATAATGGTGCAACATTCAGCTCTGTCCCAAACTGTATCGCAACCATCTCTGTCGCACAATACCCATCACCCTTAACCGTAATCGTTTTCCCAACCGTACCGCTGTTTGGCGAAACCTCCCATACACGAGCAATGATTCTATAGTAACCATCAGCCGGCTGATTGGAGACAACACCTGTAGCTGAAATAGTCTTTGTCCCATGAACTTGAGTATTTACCGTAAATATTGCTGTAATTGAACCAATATTGTCTGCATAAACCTCAGTAATGCTTGTTGTATTCCCAAAGTCAATTCGGACAAGCTCATTTATCTTAAACCCATTACCCTTAATTGTAATCATGGTTGTTACTGTCCCAAAGGTTGGGCTAACCAGGATTATCTCGGTCTCAATGTCATAGAAATTAATGGATGATGTCCCTGATGATGTCCCTGTGGCACAGATAGTAGTCACACCCCAGCCTTGAGTGTCAACAGTAAAGGTGGTTGAGAATGAACCATATTTATCAGCCTGGGTATATACTGTCTTGCTTGTCCCAAAGTTTATCCTTATACCCTCATTGGCTGCATAGCCATCACCCTCAACATACACACTTGATCCAACCGTGCCATGGTTTGGTAAAACAAACTCAACCTTTGGATTGATAACAAATGTCTCTGCAGCAGATATACCAGTAGCCAGCCCATAGCCAGTAATTGTCTTTGTACCAAGCGGTTGATGATCAATGGTATAAACTACTGTCCATGAACCATATTTCTCACTGGTAGTATAAGCAATGGTTGACGTGGTACCAAAATTAACCTCAATGCGTTCCTTATAGCCATAACCATTACCTGAAACCGTCACAGATGTCCCTACTGTGCCATAGTTTGGTGAAACTCGAATGATCCTTGGCAGAATAATCAGGGTATTGGTTGCCTGATTAAGGATAGAGCCAGAGGCAACAATGGTTGTTATGCCATAGATTTGAGTATCTATGGTAAATGAAACTGTAAACGTTCCACCAGCACCACCAGTATTACCAGAACCTATAACCCCGCTTGTCTGAACCACTGCCCTGGATAATGTTGTCCCAAAATTAACCTGTATTGTATCTGAGGCAGCATAGCCATTGCCCCAAATAGTAACCCCTGTGCCAACCGTGCCAGAGGCAGGTGTAACAGTGTATATCCTGGCCGTAATATAGAATGTGGCTATTGTTCCCACATCATAATAGTCATGTGCCATGATAGTTGTTGTCCCACCTGGCTGGGTATCAATATCAAACTCAACCGTAAACGTGCCATCTGCTGTGGTTTGTGTTGCCGCAATCTGATATGGATAAACCCTGCCGCCAAAATCAATCCACAATGTCCCGGTCGGACTATATCCATCACCCTTAACAGTGATATGCGTGCCAACCGTCCCATTATCTGGCAGGACATGGGTGATGTGCGGCCTGATAAAGTACTCAATGGATGACTGCTGGTTTGTTCTCAGACCCCTTCCTGTAACTGTCTTTGTCGCATAGCTTTGAGCATCAATGGTAAACACAGCTGCAATCGTCCCGGCCTCTGCTGCCTTAGTTGTAGTAATGCTCATATTCTTACCAAAGATTATCCTGACATTCTCTGTTGCCCCATAGCCATTACCATAAACCGTGACAAAGCTTCCTACTGTACCGGTTGTTGGGACTATGCCAGTGATATTAGCAGTAATGGTAAGTGTCCCTGAGGCATTAGCACCTGATTGTTTGGTGTCATATGCTGTAATCGTAGTAATCCCCTGGCGTTGAGTATCAACAGTAAACGTTGTTGTAAACGAGCCTTCTGCCATAGAGGCAACACAGGTAATCGATGCATTATTTCCAAACTGTAGACGTATATTTGAGATTGCCCCAAATCCATTACCAGCTACCATCACAATCGTTCCAACCGAGCCAGTGGTCGGCTCAATCTTAATAATATTGGACTTAATATCATAGAAATTATAGGCTGAGCATGCTGTATTTACACCCTCACCAGTTAATGTTGTTGATCCATAGGGTTGTGTATTAACCACAAACTCCATGGTAAGTGTCCCATCGATTGAGGTATTATAGGCACTATTCTTATAATAACTATCTGTCCCAAAGTGCAGCCATATCTGCTCTTCCTGTCCATAGCCAGTCATATAAACCGTAACATTTACCCCAACCGTACCAAAGGATGGTGTCAATCTTACCACCTCAGGCATGATCTTATAGTATCGGTTAACCACCTGTTGTGTATCTGTACCAGTAACAATTACGGTCTTTGTGCCATATATTTGCGTATCAATGGTAAAGATAATAGTAAAGTCACCCTTTACATCAGCAGCAGGTATCTTGATTGGCTTTGTCTTGCCAAAATCAATGGTCACATTCTCATTGCTTCCATAACCAGTCCCAACAATGGTAATATAGCTGCCTACCGTTCCATAGGTTGGTGTAATCACTGGCACATCTGACTCAATATGGAACCTATTTTCTGCTAAGTGATTGACCTCATCCTGTAAACCAGCAGCGATAACGCTCTTTGTACCATAGAACTGGTGATCAACTGTAAAGCTTGTTTCAAACATACCATTGATATAGGTTATTGGTGAAACAATGGTTATTGTTGTCCCAAAGGTTACCCTGATGGTCTCAGTAGCTGCATAACCCTTGCCAATAACACTGACCAATGTGCCTACTGAGCCTGTAGTTGGCGTAACCACATGCACCTTTGAGGTGATGAAGAAGGTATCATCATCAACCTCTTTAATACCATTAACACCGGTAGCTGTTATGGTTGTTGTCCCATAACTTTGAGTATCAATCACAAACTTGAGTGAGAATGTACCATCATATGATGCTGGCCCAAAGACTATCTGTTGTGTTGTCCCAAATTTGATAGATATCGTATCAGTGCATTCATAGCCATCACCCCTGACCTCAACATCTGTTCCAACAGGACCAGTATTTGGCAAAACATGGGTAATGTGCTGGAATATGTTACATGTTGTTGCTGCTGCTACACCTGATGCCATACCAGCAGCCACTACTGGGCGAGGGCCATAGGCTTGGGCATCAATAGTAAAGGTGGTATTGATATTGCCTATATTAGATGCCTGAGTAGTGGTAATACTATTATTTGTCCCAAAGCCTATCCTTACCGGCTCATCAGCCTGATAACCAGCACCCCAAACATTGATGGTTGTCCCCACACTCCCTGATTGAGGTGTAACAAAGATACCTGTGGTTATCTTGAAATAGTTATAATGCGTCCAAGCAGTAGTGGTGCTTGTTACCCTGACAGTGGTTGTCCCAACTGGCTGAGTATCAACCACAAAGTAAGCCACAAAGCTGCCATCAATAATAGCACTTGCCGTAGCTGATTCAATCTTTGTTCCAAAGTCAAGCCTGACAGTCTCACCTGATACATAACCAGTACCCCAAACCGTAACAAGTGTTCCCACAACACCCTCTGTTGGTGATACCCGCCAGACCTCTGGCTTGATGACAAAGGTATTGTATGCCTTTTGCAATGCCCTGTTCATCCCTTCAGCTGTAACTGTAGTTGTTCCCAGGGCTTGAGTGTCAATAGTAAACCTGATGGTAAACGAACCATTCTGGCTTGCCTTAAGCAGAGAGGCAATCTGCTGTTTTGTTCCAAAATGAGCATAGATAAATTCTTCAACGCCATATCCTGTCCCAAGCATGGTAACCACTGTGCCAACACTGCCATAACTCGGTGAAACATAGACAATGCTTGCATCAATTCTGAAGTTGCGAGAATTATTCCTGTTTGAAGCAAGTCCAATAACGGTTACGGTCTTTGTCCCATAAATTTGGGTATCAATCACAAAGGTTGTTGTAAATGAACCATTAACATCACAGGTTGTTTTGGTAATGGTTGCATTTTGTCCAAAGACTATACGAATAGGCTCTGAGCTGCCAAAGCCGTTACCAGAGATATTAACCACTGTACTCACAGAGCCGTTGGTTGGTGTCATATCTGTAATCACAGATGAGATATCAAACTGCTTCCAGCTAAATACACCTGTCCCTGCCCCAATAGCCATAATCGTTGTTGTTCCATATGGCTGGAGGTTCACAGTAAATACAGTTGTAAATAAACCAGTAACATCGGTATCTACCCGCTTCACATCTGGTGTTGTCCCAAAGTCAACCTTGATATTCTCAGTAGCCCCATAACCATTGCCCTTGATAGTAACCAATGTCCCCACCGAACCAAACTGCGGTAAAACACTAAATATATTGGGCAGGATAACCGCTGCCTTGGCTGACCTTACCTGATAGAAATCATCATGAGCCGTAATGGTTGTTGTCCCATAACCTTGAGTATCCAGCGTAAAGGTTGTGGTAAACGAGCCATTGACCTGTGCCTGAACCGTAGTAATGGTTTGCGTAGTGCCAAACTCAAGCCTCACCTGCCTGGATGAGCCATAACCATTACCAGCAATGGTAATAATCGTCCCCACCGTACCCTTAGCCGGTGTTACCAGAATAATCTCGGGCAAAATGATATTTGTCTCTGAGGCACTAATCCCAGACATATCATCATGTCCTGTAATGGTTGTTGTGCCATAGCTTTGAGTATCAAGGGTAAACGATACGGTAAATGATCCGCAATGCTCTGCCCAAACCTGAACTACCCTGGTTGGGGTATTGCCAAAGGTTATCCTGATACTTCGAGCCATCCCAAACCCATTACCAGCAACAATTACTGAACTTCCAACCGTTCCAGCCTTTGGTGTTACCAGGATAATATTGGGCAGGATGGTATACTTCTTCCGAATTGTTAATTGATTATCATCATCATGTGCTCCAATCGTTGTTGTGCCATAGTATTGGGTATCAACCGTAAAGCTGACGGTAAACGAACCATGGACATCAGCCATTGTATTTATCTTTGTTGTCACGCTGCCAAACTCAAGCCTTATCTGCTTGCCAGAGCCATAGCCATTGCCAGCTACAGTTACCATGGATCCAACCGTCCCCTTGTTTGGTGTAACAAGGATAATCTCTGGCAATATGGTATACAGCTTTGAGGTAGCTGCTAATCCGTCTGTAGCAGTAATAGTTGTTGTGCCATATGGTTGAGTATCTACAGTAAATGTAGTTGTCCACGAACCATATTCGGTAACAACAGTCAGAGGAATTGTTCTATTTATATTTGATCCAAACTCAATTCGAATAATCTCGTCCCTCTGATACCCATTACCAGCAATTGTGACAGAGCTGCCAACCGTACCACTATTTGGTGTCACAGTGATTATCTCTGGCAGGATAAACAGTGTCCTTTCAATATAAATATTATGATTATCATCCCATGCAGTCAGTGTTGTTGTCCCATAAACTTGAGTATCAATGGCAAATGTATGGGTAAACGTTCCACCATCACTCGTAAGCTTCTGTGTCAGGGTTTGGGTTGTTCCAAACTGTATCCTTACATAGTTATGATAACCATAACCCTGACCTGATATTGTTATAACCCTGCCCACAGTACCGGTTGTTGGGCTTAGATAGATAATACTCTGCAATATCTTAAAGTCAATGCTTGCCTTGCCATTAGAAGAAAGCCCTGTGGCCACAACCGAGCATGTCCCATATGCCTGCTCATTGACCACAAACTCACGCACAAATGAACCATCATTGCTTGCCTCAACCGTCATGGTCAGGGTACTGCCAAAGTCAATCTTAATGGTTTCACTCTTGCGGAAGCCGTCACCATACAGGGTTATGGTTGTCCCAACCGTGCCCTCTGTAGGCACAATACTCGTTAGCTTGGGCATTACCCTGAAGGTATAGGTAGCATAACTCTGCCCGGTATTTAATCCATAAGCAGTAATGGTATTGGTACCTATTGACTGACTGTCAACCGTAAAGTTTACTTCAAAATATCCATCACTTGTTGACATAACAGATGTGATACTCTGCGTTGTCCCAAACTCAATCCTTATTTGCTCACTTGCTCCAAACCCATTACCTGTTACGCTTACTACTGATCCCACTGTCCCTGAAAGTGGTGTTACAAGTGTAATATGCGTATCAATCCTGACCCTGTCATATGCCCAAATAACAGGTATTGTTTCTTCGTCATAGGCTGAAATAGTTGTTGTCCCATATGGCTGAAGATCAATGGTAAATATAGTTGTCCATGTCCCATATTTATCAGACATTGGTGTTACAATCTTTATTGTGCTGCCAAAATCAAGATTAATGGTATCTGTAGCACCAAAACCATCGCCACGAACTGTAACTCTTACGCCTACACTGCCATGTGTTGGTGTGACCAGAATAATGTTTGGCAGTATCGTGCATATGTTTGCAGCAGTATTTAGCTTACAGGTAGCTGTAATGGTTGTTACCCCATAAGCTTGAGGATCAATAACAAAGCTGGTGCTGAATGTTCCTGAAGCAGAGGTTGTTCCAACTGCCTTGCTCTGTATTGTCCCAAAGTCTATCCTTACCGGGAAGTTAGCTGAATACCCATCAGCATCAATGGTTATTCTTGTCCCTACGCTGCCCTCGGCTGGACTGACAGAGAAGATATGTGCTTGAATATAGAATACATTAGCCGCAACACGCAGCACATCCCCACCCTCTTCCCATGCAGTGATGGTTGTTGTCCCTGCTGGCTGTGGGTATTCATCCTCTGGCACATAGGTATAGACAAATGTACCATTATTTTGTGTCCTCACCAGTCTGCTGCTTTCTGTTCCTGGTCTTGTCCCAAAATTAATATATACCCATTTACTATCACCATAACCACTGCCAGAGATGGTCATAAATGTCCCTATCGTACCAGTGGTTGGCACAACAGAATAAACCTCTGGAATGATAAAGAATCCGTTGTATGCAGGATACTTAGAAACTGGTCCAGTAATTGTAATCACTTTAGTGCCAAACATTTGGGTTGTTATCGCAAATTTAGCTGCAAAGGTACCATTCTCACTTGTATTTTCACCTGAAATAATGGTCATTTTTTCTGTATCAAGCAATATCTCTATTGCCTCTGATGCTGCATAGCCATTACCATAAACAGTGACTATGGTTCCAACGCTTCCAATGGTTGGGGTGACAGCATAAACCTTGGTAATAATCTGCATGATATTTTCTGACTCATGAGCTTGAGCAAATCGGCCATAACCAGTAATGGTTGTTATTCCAAAGCTTTGAGTGTCAACCGTAAATATAGCACTGAATGTCCCTGCTGAGTCTGTATGCCCCATGGTAATAGATAATGTCTTGCCAAACTTAACACTAACCGTACCAACAGCACCATAGCCATCACCATAAATAGTAACAATAGTTCCAACCGTAGCTACATTTGGTGTTACCTGATATATCCTTGGTGTAATAGTAAACCAGTTATCCGCTGTAATCTCTCTTGTCTCATGATAGGCAGTGATCGTGGTTGAGCCATATGGTTGAGGTATAGTGGTATCAAGAACACCTGTAAATGTCCCTCTCTCTGATGTTTCAATAAGAATACTATTCATGGCACTCCAACCAACCCCATGTTCTGTCCCAAAATCAACAAAAAGTGTGCTTGTCCCAGCATAACCACTGCCATAGATAGTAATCACTGTCCCAACCGTACCATTTAATGGGCTAACCCAGACTACCTCTGGTATAACCTTTATTCTTCGTATATCAACATCAGCTGTATTCTGACCGGTCACGGTTAATGTCTTTGTCCCATACACCTGGGTATCAATGGTAAAGGTTGTGCTAAATGTTCCATCATACTTACAAACCGGGCTGACAATTGGGGTCTTTAAGCCAAAGTCTATCAATACTGTCTCTGAGGCACCATACCCATTACCATGAACAGTAATAGTTGTCCCAACGCTGCCCTTAGTTGGTGAAACAAGAGTAATCTCGCCACAGATACGGAACAGGTCATGCTCCTGATGGTTTATCTCATCATTTGTCCCATAGGCTGAAATGCTTGCTGTCCCGGATGGTTGAACATCTACTGTAAATGTCGTTGTCCATGAACCATGGTCGCTGGCATTGGTCATAGCAATCGTCTGTGTCCAGCCAAGAGCAATCCGAATAGGCTCAATATTAGCATAACCATCACCACTGATGGTAATCAGTGTTCCAACCGAACCAATGGTTGGAGATACCTTTATAATATGAGGCAGAATATTGACAACATCTGCATCCCGCTTCCCTTTAGAATCAAAAGCATGGACCGTAGTTGTCCCATACACTTGAGTATTAATGGTAAAGGTGATAGCAAATGTCCCATCATTTGTGGTATTACCTGTTTCAATAAGAGGTTTATCACCAAACTCAAGGTATATCGGACCAGCGTTATATCCATTACCATAGACAGTAATCACACTACCTACTGTCCCTCTTATTGGGGTTACATATGTCAGGTTGTGCAATATACTAAACCCAATATTACCAGCAGAGTTAGAATTAATGCCTGTAGCTGTTACAGTTTTATAACCATATACCTGTTCATCAACCGTAAAGCTTCCATTTATCCAGCCATTGGTATCTGCAACACACGTATTAATTGTCATTGTCTGACCAAAGCTTATACGAATAGGCTCATCTGCCTGATAGCCGCCACCGGTAATCGACACTAATGTTCCTACCGTACCATTAACAGGACTGATGGTAGCAATACCTGTTGTAATCCTGAATATATCATCATCCTTAGTCAGACTGCCAGTAGCAAGAATGGTTGTTGTCCCTAATGATTGAGTATTAATCGTAAAGATAACTGAGAATGTGCCAAACTCACTGGTTAAAATATTGGTTATGCCTGCAGTCTTACCAAAGTCTATTGGTATAACCTCATTCCTGCCAAACCCATCACCAGTAACTGTAACAAATGTTCCTACAGGACCAGATGTTGGTAAAATATTAGTAATATGTCCGTCAATCCAGATATAGTTTGTGGTACGCTGATTTGACTTGCCAAAACCAAATCCAATTGCTTCAATGGTGCATGTTCCAGAAACCTGAGTATTGATGATGAAGTTAGCACTATATGTCCCAGCAGATGATGCCTGGATTAATGATGGAGTGGTTGCGATAGTACCAAGTATCCCCAGATTGAAGTAAATTGTTTCTTGATTAGAATATCCATCGCCCCAAACCGTTATCCTTGTCCCAACCGTTCCTGTTGTTGGTGATACCTGCCACAGTCTGGCTACCAGCTTCAGGTCTCGATAATCTGTCCGATTAGAGCTTGCACCAACTGCCCTGACGCTTTTTGTCCCATACATCTGGGTATTGATAGTAAATGTGGTTGTCCATGAACCAGTTTTATCTGCAAGAACATTTTGTATCCCTGTTGTCAGACCAAAGTCCAGTCTGATGTTTTCATTTGCACCAAACCCATTGCCGCTGATGGTTATCTGAGTGGTTACTGAGCCAATGGTTGGGCTCATATCTGTTATGACTGAACTAATATCAAATATATCACTAAATGTCTGCCCGCTGACAAGTCCCTCTGCCCTGACCGTCTTTGTGCCATACGGCTGAAGGTCAACGGTCCAGCTTGAGGTAAACAGTCCTCTGTCATCTGTTGTTACGGTTGTTATGGTTGTATTTGCACCAAATGTTATCCGTATACCCTCATCTGCTCCAAACCCATTACCATTGACTATCACTGGTGTGCCTACTGTCCCGCTCTTTGGTGTGTAAGAATAGAAGTTTGTCAGTATAGTAAATGTGCCAGAGCTATTGGTTGTCTCATCATACGCAGTAATCGTTGTTGTCCCAAACACTTGAGTATCAACTGTCCATATGGCTGTGAATGATCCGTTTGCTGCGACTGTGGTATTTACTATAGCTGTATTTACCCCAAATTCCACCCTGATACTATTGCCTGCCCCAAACCCATTGCCTCTAACCGTTACCCTTGTTCCCACACTGCCGGTATTTGGCACAATAGAGATGATATTTGGCTGAATCTGGTATATCCGCTCAACTTGCCTGCCAGAACTTGAACCAATGGCTGTTGCGGTTGTTGGACCATAAGCTTGTGTATCTATGGTAAAGGTGGTTGAGAATGAGCCATTGCTTGAGGCAGTTGTTGTCTTGATAATAGATGTCCCACCAAACCGTATCTTAATTATTTCAAGTCCACCATACCCATCACCAGCAATACTCACCTGACTGCCTACTGTCCCTGATACCGGTGCAAATAGGATTATCTGCGGATCAATAACAAACACATTACCAGCTGATGTTGTCCCATAAGCGGTTATGGTTGTTGTCCCGCAGATTTGTGTATCAACCGTAAATGTGGTTGATAATGTCCCCTTATCATTGGTTGTGGCATAGGTTATGCTTGCATTCTTACCAAAAGCGATACGAATGCTTTCATTGGCTGCAAACCCATCCATCCATATGGTCACAATTGTTCCAACCGTGCCTCTAACAGGTAAAACATCGGTCAGCTTGGGCAGGATAATAAAGCTTCTATGAACCGGTACTAACGATGTATAGCCAATAGTTTCAACCGTTGTCGTACCATAGGGTTGAGAATTCACTGTAAAGAAGCATGTAAATACACCTGATGCATCAGGCGTATTCCCTCCGCCAAAGGTTGAACTGCCAAACACAATACCAATCGTCTCGCCGGTTATAAACCCTGTCCCCTGAACATTTACCACTGTTCCAACTGTACCAGATGATGGTGTAACAATCACAACATCTGGCAATATCTTAAACACACCTGTATCTCCCACATCTGTTGTATCTACCATTCTGGCTGTAACCGTTGTACTGCCAAACGGCTGATAGCCAACTACAAAGGTAGCCGTTCCAAACGAACCATCATTTCCTGGAGTTCTGATAGCTACTATCCCCTGTGTTCCAAACAGGATATTTAATGCACTATTACCTATAAACCCATTACCATAAACCGTAACATTTGTCCCAACACTTCCTGTAGATGGGCTAATCAGGGTAATATGCGGTAATATCTTAAAGTTAATCGTCGCTGTCCCGCCAGAAGTAAGCCCTATTGCCTTAACTGCCTGTGTCCCATAACCTTGAGTATTAATTGTAAATGTAGCGTATATCGTCCCCTCAGCAGCAGCCGTAGTCATGGTAATGGTTGGTGTTGTCCCTAAACCAATATGTATCGGCTCAAGTGCCTTATAACCATTACCGCTTAATGTAACCACTATCCCTACCGTACCCTGTGTTGGCATAATGGCTGTCAATCCTGGCATAACCCTGAAGGTATATGTTGCTGCCTGTTGGCTCGTATTCAAGCCAAAGGCCGTGATGGTATTAATCCCTATAGACTGATTATCAACCGTAAACAAGGTTTCAAAATACCCTGTGCCAGTAGAAAGTGTTGTTGCAATGGTTTCTGTTGTTCCAAACTTGACTCTGACAGTCTCGCTTTCACCAAAACCATTACCAGTCACCAGAACACTTGTATCAACCGTGCCAGATTTTGGACTGATTAGGGTGATATTTGGCTTAATGGTAAACAACGGTTGATACATATCATTAAATACATTATCTATATCATCATGACCCTTAACCTGTTTTTCACCATAAACCTGCTCATCCACAGTAAAGCTTGTTGTAAATGAGCCAGAGATAGCTGAAGAAGCAAGCACAATCGAAGAATTATTCCCAAACGCTACCCTAATGCTATGCAACCCGCCAAACCCATTACCACTGACAATCACCATCGTGCCCACACTGCCATCAATTGGTGTGACATTGATAATAGCCGGTTTAATCCTCAAACTATTGGTAGCCGTATTAATCGCACAATTACCGGTAATGGTGCATGTCCCATCCACCTGTGTATCAATGGTAAATATGGTTGTAAATATCCCTGATCCATCGGTCAGACAGCCTGTCCTTGAGGCAGTAGTTCCAAAACCAATCTTAACCAGATAGGTAGGTGAGAAGCCTGTGCCAGTAATGGTAATTGGTGTGCCTACTGTACCCTCATTCGGACTGACAGTAACAATGCTTGCCTTAATAAAGAATGTGTCTGAATCTGTTATTGTATATCTTTCTCCTGATTGCCAGGCAATAATCGTGGTTGTTCCAGCAGGCTGTGGCATAAGGGTATCGTATGTATAACTGAATGTACCATTATTACTCGTAGATTGCAAAATACCACACTCTGCACCATCACGCGTACCAAAATCAATGCTTACGGTGTTTGACCCCTGATAACCGCTGCCTGAAATGGTTACTGGCGTTCCAATAGTACCGCTTAGAGGTGTAACGCTGTAAATATATGGCACAACAAAGAAGCTATTCTGAGCCTCCCTTCCTGAATTATCTCCAATGGCTGAAACTGTCCTTGTGCCATAAGGCTGAACAGGCACAGTAAATATAGCTGTCATTTGACCCGATATATCTGCAGAAGCTATGTTGCTAAACTGCTGCTCAGCAAAATTAACCGTAATATTATCACCCGGCTTATACCCATTTCCATGGACACTAATTAATTGATCAACCATACCGCGAGATGGTGTAACCAGGTAAATCCCAGGTATTATTCGACAGATATTCTCAGCAGAATACCCTGCACCCAATGCCTTAACCGTTGTTGTTCCAAAAATTTGTGTGTCAATGGTAAACACTGCTGTAAAGGTACCAGAGTTATTAGTCTGTCCAGTTACCCTGTTTACTGTATTGCCAAAGTCTATTTTGACACTCGCACTCTTACCATACCCATCGCCACATACCGTAATACTCGTACCAACTGAGCCCTCTGTTGGTGCTACGCTATAAACCCTTGGCAGGGTAGTAAAGTATTTATAGGCTATCTGTGCGGTATCAATAATACTTACGGTAATAGTAGTTGTTCCATAGGGTTGCGGAATGGTTGAATTAAACCATGCGGTGAATGTGCCAACAGAGTTGGCATTACAGCTATAAACACCATCAATTGTCCCAAAATCAATTCTAATCACACCGCCTGATTCATAACCATTACCAGCAATGGTTATAGGTGTGCCAATTGTCCCATCTACTGGAGTAATGAAATAGATATCTGGTGTAATCACAAAATATTTATAACTTATATCATTTGTAGTAATACCATTTGCTTTTACCGTATTTGTTCCATACACCTGAGTATCTACTGTAAATCCAACTGAGAATGTTCCCACCCCTGCTGCCTGAGTCGTGGCTATAGATGGCGTATTCCCAAACCCTATCTGCACGCCCTCTAATGCCCCAAAACCATTACCTGTAACGGTTACAGATGAACCAATTGTTCCTGATAGAGGTATTACCTCAACAATATTCCCCTTAATCCGATACTCATCTGTATCTACATGCATAGACTGATCCAATAACCCTGCCGCAGTAACAGCCACCGTACCAGACGGCTGAATGTCAACAGTAAATACAGCATTACTAAATGAACCATCAAGTCCGGCAACAACCGTAGTAATGGTATTATTCGTACCAAACCCTATCCTTATCTGCTCTGTTACACTATACCCATCACCACGCACAGAAACAATTGAACCAACTGTACCAGCCATAGGTGAAACCTGGGTAATATGGGGGAGGATGGTATACACCTCTGTATCTGAGTTATTCTGTCCATCACGAGCACTTACTGCGGTTGAACCATAAGCTTGAGTATCAACTGTAAAGCTAACCGTAAAACTGCCATTTTGATTAATCACACTATTCGTAAGCCCAAATTTATTCCCAAATCCAATGGTTATTGTCCCGGGTACATAGCCATTACCATAAGCTGTTATCTTGCTGCCTACTGTGCCTGATGCAGGGGTAATATAGACTAAATTATGTCTGATAGTAAATCCTATGCTTCCTGTTGCCCCTGTAATTACACCTGTAGCAACTACCTGAGTATTACCATTTCGCTGTTCATCTATTGTAAAGGTAACACCTATAATGCCACTAATATCAGCCGTTGTCATAGTCATGGTTATCTTGCTGCCAAAATCAATCTGTATCTGTTCACCTGCCTGAAAACCATTGCCTGAAACAGAAACAGGTGTCCCGACCATACCAGCTGTGGGTGAAATATTGGTTAAAGCAGACCTGACCATAAAGATATTACTATCTGTGGTCAATCTATCTACAGCCGCCACTGTAACCGTACCCATTGGTTTAACATCAACTGTAAAACCAACACTAAATGTCCCATCAATACTGGTGCTGACTATAGCAATACTCATACTCTGCCCAAAATCAATCCTGACACTTTCAGATGAGATAAAGCCATTACCAGTAACCGTTACCCTGCTTCCAATTGTACCATTTGATGGAAGAATATTGAGAATTTTACCCTTGATATAGAATATATTTTTTACAATTTGACCAGATTTTGCTACATCACCAATAGCAGTAATCGTTGTTGTACCAGCAGACTGGGTACTAACCACAAAATATACACTAAATGTTCCTTCACCAGATGCCGCTATCCAGTCATTAATACTACCATTTAGATTGGTTGCAGAATATTTCCCAAACTGAAATCTGAGTGTTTCATATGGTGAATATCCATCACCCCAAATGGTTATTGTACTGCCTACTGTGCCTGATATTGGCGAAACCTGATACATTCTGGCAACTAACTTAGTCATGCCAGAATCATATCTGCCTGAATTAACACCATTTACCGTGATTGTCTTGGTACCATAATATTGAGTATCTATGCTGAATGTGGCTGTCCACGAGCCATAGATATCTGTGGTTGTGCTTGTAATTGATACGGTCGTCCCAAACTTCACCCATATCTTTTCCTCTGCACCAAAGCCATTGCCGTAGACTGTAACCAATGTTGTTACTGACCCAATAGCAGGCATTACACCTGTAACCTTAGACAGGATATTAAATAGCTTCTCTGGAATAACAACATTTGATGTGCTTCTGCCTGCACCCTTGACCGTAGTAGTGCCATATGGCTGGAGATTGATTGTAAAGTTTGTAGTAAACACACCAATGCCATTTGCTCCAATCTCTGTTATACCTGGAGTTGTCCCAAAGTTTATGTCAACTATCTCGTTTATTCCATAACCATTCCCCTGAACCTGTACAGAAGAGCCAACTGTCCCGGAGGTTGAAACAAGGATGATATTTGGCCAGATGGTAAAGGAGGTATTGTTTGCAGAAACTATTTCTGGAGCAATATTAACATCCTTTGCTGTGATCAATGTCATCCCATAGGCTTGCGTATCAACTGTCCAGCTGGCTGTGAATGAGCCGCAAACATCACTTGTTGTTTGAGTAATGCTTGGTATTGTTCCAAAATCAACCTGAATCAAGTGATCTGATCCATAACCATTGCCGTAAATAGTGACAGGACTTCCAACCGTACCAATAGTTGGTGTAACCCTAAACACGGCTGGCAATATTACAAAAATCCTCTCCTGTGCCGGAACCTGTGATGTAATACCAATTGCACCCACGCTTGTTGTTCCATATACTTGAGTATCAACCATAAAGCTCGTGGCAAATGTGCCCCCTCCACTGGCGGTTATGGTCGTAATAGCTGCCCTGTCTCCAAACTCAATCCTTATCTGTTCATTATTATAGCCATTACCCTCTATGCTTATCACTGTCCCAACACTGCCGGTTGTTGGGCTAAGCATAGTAATGGCAGGAATTATCCTCAAGGTTGAGGTAGCTATGGTTGTCATTGTCCCTGAGGCAGAAACCGTTGTTGTGCCAAGCTGCTGGGTATTGATTGTAAAGTAAGCAGTAAACAAACCATTGCTTCCTACTGTAGCTGTAGAAATATTTGATGTAATTCCAAAGGCAATACTTACCACATCTGTAGCCACAAACCCATTACCAATTACTGTAACAAATGTGCCTACACTCCCCTCTGTTGGTAACACCGAGTATATCCCCGGCAAAATTACTAATGTTGTAGATGTTCCTTGTTCTGGAGGTTTAACACCACGAATTGTAACCGTTGTTGTTCCATACCCTTGAGTATTTATCTGGAAACTGCCTGTAAATGAACCCCTTGAACTTGCAGAGGGAATATCCCACTCATCTGCCACACCAAGCGTTATTTTCATCACATCCCCATCATCAAACCCTGTCCCACTCACCGTAATCATTGTCCCAACCGTTCCCCTATTCGGTGTTATCTCATCAATAGTCTGCCAGATAAAGAATGTTTTTTCTGCAAATACATTCTGATTTGTCATCATATATGCTTTAACTGCCTGTGTCCCATAAACCTGAGTATCAATAACAAAGCTCATGGTAAACGAACCATTCCCACTGCTCATCACATTTGTCAGGGTAGGTGTCTGCCCAAAGCCAATCCCTATCTGTCCATATTCAAACCCATTACCAGTTACTGTAATCTCCCTGCCTACTGTCCCCTCGCTCGGTGAAACAGAAACAACATTCGGTGTTATCTTAAACCCTATACTTGATGAGCCCTGTGAATTTATCCCCTGAGCTATAACCGCAGTTGTCCCATATTTCTGAACACCAATTGTAAAGAATACATCAAATGTTCCATCTATGCTTGCTGAAACCTGAGTAACGCTTGCGGTACTTCCAAAATCAACACGAATCAACTCCAAAGCCTGATAGCCATTACCAGTAATGGTTATTACTGTGCCCACACTCCCGGATGTTGGGGTAATACTGGTTATCTTTGGCTTGACTACGAATGATGATACCGCTACAGTGCCTGTATTTACCCCAGTAGCAGTAATGGTATTTGAGCCAATGGACTGGTTGTTTACAGTAAAGATGGCTGTCCAGCTGCCATTACTTATTGTAGCTGTGGCAGTAATCAATAGGGTAGTACCAAAATCAATGTTTACCATCTCACCTGCACCATAACCATTACCATAAACCGTCACATATGTCCCTACTGTCCCATTATTTGGGCTTACCCGCCAGATATTGGGCTGGATAACAAGTGTGCGTGTAAATGATACCCCTGCTGTGCCAATACCAGTAATGGTTGTTGTCCCATAACCTTGAGTATCAATGGTAAAGGATAGGGTAAACGAGCCAAATGTCCCCATTGTACCAGTAGCAATATTTGATTTATTTCCAAAATTAAGACTGATTGCACCTGTTGGATAACCATTACCAGCCACTGTCACCCTTGTCCCTACTGTGCCTGTATCAGGTGAAACCCTGAAGATATTGGGCAGAATGGTAAAGGATCTGGTGGCTGAATTAATTGAACCTGCCGCGGTTATGGTTGTTGTCCCATAGACCTGAGTGTTGATAGTAAAGCCCTTAGTAAATGTTCCACCCTCACCATTGACAATATCAGATGCTTGAGTAGTTGCTACTGTTTTGGTTGAACCAAAATGGATAGTAATTGTCCCCAATGCCCTGTATCCATTACCGGTTAATTGGACCCATGTGCCAACCGTACCCGTTGTTGGTGTCAGGGTGTGAATATTTGCCTTAACATAGAATGGTGCAACAGCCTCATGACCAGCACCAGTTGATCTGGCAGTAATAGTCAACGAACCGCCAGCCTGCTCATTTAAGGTAAATACAGTGCTGAACGTACCCGCAACCGATGCTGTGCCCATCTCACCCTGATATGTCCCAAAGGTAAGACTGCCATTTGCATTGCCAATATATCCATCACCAGTAATAGCAATCAAGGTGCCTATTGTAGCTGAACTCGGTGTAACTAAAACAATATGCGGCAGACAGAAAAATGTAGATGCAGCCACACAGCTATTGTCTGTCCCTGTCCCAACCACTGCACATGTTCCATACACTTGAGTATTAACCGTAAAGATAACTGAGAATTGTCCGATAGTACCACATTGCGGCTTAACAATACTCGGTGTTGTTCCAAACCCAATCTCAACATTTTCATACCAGCCATAACCATTACCGGCAACAGTAATTACCAGACCAATCGTACCAGTAGATGGTGAAACCGTATGTATGGCTGGAATAATCTTAAAGCTGTTATCGGCAAATATACTTGTATCCACACTGGTCCATGAAGCATGAACCGTCTTTGTCCCAAAAACTTGAGTATCTACTGTAAAGGTGGTGCTGAATGAGCCATTATTAGATGCCGCAACACTAGCCCGTCCAGATGCATCACCAAAATCAATAACAATATTATTGCCCTGGAAATTAAACCCATCACCGATCACGGTTACAGTCATTCCAACCGTGCCAGTTTTCGGGCTAACAGTATGGACATTTGGTGTGATATGGAAATTAATTACTGCTGTCCCATTTGATACATTGCCAATGGCTGTTACTGCCGTTGTCCCGTAAACTTGAGTATCAATGGTAAAGCTGGTGATAATGCGTCCATCGTTTAAGGCTGTTGTCGTAGTAATAGATGCCCTGTTACCAAAATTAATCCTGACCAATTCATTTGCCTGATACCCATCACCATTCAAGCTCACCACTGTTCCCACTGAGCCAGTCTCTGGTATAATCAATGTCAATCGCGGCTCAACCCTAAAGTAAGAAACCGCTGATGTACCAGTAGTTGTCCCATAGGCTGTGATGGTATTTGAACCTATTGATTGGTTATCAACCGTAAATGTTGCCTCAAACACACCAGAACCATTCGCCAATACCTCAGTAATGGTTGGTGTTGTCCCAAAGCCAACCATTATCCCCTCATCTGCCCCAAAGCCATTACCATTAATGATTACTACATTGCCAACCGTCCCAATGGTCGGGGTTGTAGCATAGATAGCTGGTCTAATGATAAATCGTTCATAACCAGCAATAGATGGCTCATCATCATCAATAGCACTAATGGTTGTACTGCCAAAGGGTTGAGTATCAATCTCAAACGAGACTGTAAACCGGCCATCTGTACCGCTAACCTTATTAGTGATATTAGGATGACTGCCAAGGCTGATATTAATCATCTCGGTTGCTTTATACCCGCTTCCAGAGATATTAACCAATGTCCCTACTGTCCCTGCTGTTGGTGTCATGCTATAGATAGTTGCCTTGATATAGAATATATTAAAAGCACTATTAAGTGTTTGTCCATTAGCCGTAATAGTGGTTGAACCACATGGTTGAGAATTAATGGTAAAGCTTAAGGTAAATGTGCCACCAAGACCATCGCTTTCATTAGCCACACCTGATGCAGAGGCAGTACCTATATTGGGTGTTGTCCCAAAACTAACTGATATGGTGTCAGATGCCTTATATCCATTACCAACAATCGTTACACTCGTTCCTACAGAACCCTCAGATGGGCTGACTGTATGGATATTTGCCTTAATATAGAATGCCCTATCTGCTTTTGCTTCTCCTGCAGTTGCATTTACTGTAACCGTTCCGCCAGGCTGCTCATTTAAGGTAAAGAATCGTTCAAAGCTGCCGGCAATTGTTGTTGTTCCAGGGTTTTGCAACAGCGGCACACCAAAGCGAATAGATAATTCTATGCCTGCCTCAAACCCATTACCATTAATAGTCAACAATGATCCTACCGTTCCCTCTGACGGCGAAATGGAATAAATGCTTGTCTTGATAAAGAATGTGGATGTTGCCATACCAGCGATTGCACCGGCAGCCGTCACACTTGTCGTACCATATCTTTGAGTATCTACAGTAAAGTTAAAGCTAAAGGTGCCATTTGTATTTGCCCATTTGTTAGTAAGAATAGCAGCATTAGTCCCAAATCCAATCGTTATTGCTTCATAAGCATAGCCATTTCCTTTAACCGTGATTATTTGCCCTACTGTCCCCTGCCCTGGTGTAACCTCAATAATGCTGGGTAGTATCTTGAAGTCATAGTTCTCTGCCTTATGGGTATCAGTAGTAGTCCCTGAGACTGTTATTGTCTTTGTCCCAAACACCTGAGTATTAACCGTAAACGTCAGGTTAAAGATACCCATCTGACTAGCTGTCCCCTGTTTTGTAAGCTTTGTAGAGCCTGTCCCGAACTCAAGCGTAACCGTCTCACTTGCCCAATAGCCATCACCGGTAACATTTACCAATGTGCCCACACTGCCCAGCTTGGGTGTAACTAAAGTAATGTTTGGACTGACCACAAATCTGTTGGCAGCAGAGGCACCAGTAATAGTGCCAATAGCTGTAATCGTAGTTGTGCCATAGGGTTGAGTTGTTGTTGTTATTGTTGCCAAAGCAGTACCATTATTTGAGGTATAATCACTATAACCAATATTTGAGATATTCCCAAAGTTAATAGCTATCAATTCTGTTGGACCATAGCCGGTCATCTTCAGGATAACGACTGTGCCAATCGAACCCTTGGTTGGACTAACACTCCATATTTCAGGTTTGATAGTAAAGCTGGCTGCTGTAGCTGTTTCTCCTGAGTCAAGCCCAAGGATGGTAATGGTCTTTGTACCCAAACACTGGCTGTCAACTGTAAAGCCAATAGCAAATATACCTGTGCCAAACTCTGCCTTTGCAGTCGTAATGCTTGTTGTTTCACCAAATTTAATAGCTATATCCTCATAACTTCCATAGCCATCACCCTTAACCGTAACCCTTGAGCCAACCGTTCCAGACAATGGTGTTACATTAGTCATCCTGCCCCTTATCTTAAACTCAGCCTGACCAGTATGATTGGCTGTATCTTGCAGCCCATTTGCTATAACACTCTTAGTTCCAAACCCCTGAGTATTTACTGTAAAGAAGCCGCTAAAGAATCCATTACTGCCAGAGGTAATTATAGCAATCGTAACCTCACTGCCAAACTTAATCTTCACCCCTTCTACTGCCCCAAAACCATTACCAGTAACACTTACCAATTTCCCAACTGTCCCCTGATCCGGGGTAACAGTAAGAATCCTTGATGTGATAACAAAGCCTCTCTCAAAATACCTTGTTGATGGATAATCATGAGAATAAGCCTTTACTGTAGTTGTTCCATAGGGTTGGGTATTAACCGTAAATGTTACTGAGAAGCTGCCGTTTACAGAGGTTGTGCCAAGCTTATTTATTATTGCACCACCGTCTGTTGTTCCAAAATTAATAGATATCCATTCCGAAGCCGCATAACCAGTCCCAAGCACAGTAACTACTGTTCCAACTGTCCCGATTGTTGGACTAATCCAGGGAACCTCACTGAGCACCTTGAAGCTGCCAGATGAACTTGCTCCAGAACCAGTACCTATGGCAGTAATAGTGGTATTCCCATAAGATTGTGTATCAATAATAAAGGACGCTGTAAACACACCTGAGCCATTTGCAATAGCTGTGGTAATGGTTGAATGATTGCCAAAGCTTATTTTTACACATTCAGAAGCCCTGTATCCATTACCATCAACCACAATAATCGTTCCTACTGTCCCCTGACTGGGTGTTACACTGGTAATCTTTGCCTTAATTACAAACTCATCCCAGTCGCTCACACCACTTATCTCTCCAACTGCAACAATGCTCGTTGTCCCATACCCTTGAGTATCAACTGTCCATGCAGCCGTAAATGTCCCTTTATCGCTCGTGCTGATCAATGAAATGGCTGATGTTGTTCCAAACTTGACACCTATTGTCTCTGACACCCCAAAGCCATCACCAGTAATTGTCACCCAATCACCAACAAAGCCATCTGTTGGAGCCACATTAGTAATATGCGGCTCAATATTAAAGACATTGGTTATACTCTGATTGCTGCCAAATTGAGTTGCCCTCACAATAATACTTGTTGTTCCCTGTGCCTGAGTGTTTACAGTAAAGGTAAAGGTAAAGGAGCCCTCTGCATCCGCAAACACGGCTGTTGAAATAATATCTGTTGTCTGCCCAAAGTCAACATACAATAGCTCACTTGCCTGATATCCATCACCCTTAATAGTAACCACTGTTCCAATTGTTCCCTTATTTGGAGAAACACCATAGAACCTGCCAATTATCTTAAATGCACTTATAGCTACCTCGCCCGAGACAGTACCTGTAGCAAACACAGACTTTGTCCCATAGCTTTGTGTATTTATAGTAAAGATAGTGGTAAATGAACCATAGTCATCGCTTGAGCACAGGGCTATACCTGCCATATTCCCAAAGCCAATAGTTATTTGTTCACTTGCCCCAAAGCCATTACCAGCTATAGTAACTACTGTGGTTACTATGCCTTGAGTCGGTGTAATCAGGGTAATGGCAGAGACCACATCAAAGCATGTCTTTTCAGCAGCAGATGTATTTAAGCCAGCAGCTGTTATGGTTGTTGTTCCGTATGTATGCAGACCCACCACAAATAAGCCGCTAAATGAACCATCTGTATTTGAGGTAATGGTTGTAGCCGTGATGATTGTTCCAAACCCAACATGAACACCTTCCACACTCCCATAACCATTACCAGATATAAACACAGTTGTTCCCACACTCCCAGCTGTTGGGGTAATCGTAACATATGGCAAAATCCTCAAGATATTTGAGGCTGTTGCTGCTGGTATGCTTATATCAGATGCGACAATAGTTGTGGTGCCAAAACTTTGAGCATTAATAGTAAATGTTGTTGTCCACGAACCGTTAGCAGACGCCTTTTTATTAGCAATACCTGCAGTCCCACCAAACTTGATGCTGACAGTACCGTTTGCCCCAAACCCTGTGCCTGAAATCGTAATCAATGTGCCCACTGTGCCTGATATGGGTGAAACCTGATAAACCTCAGGCAGGATAAAGAAGGTGCCTGTCGCTGTCCCACCTGAAGTCCCACCAGTAGCAGTAATCGTTGTTGTCCCATATTTCTGTGTAGTTACTGTAAATGTAGTGGTAAACGAGCCATCACTAAAGGCATTTATTAAGCTCACATTTTGTGCTCCAAACTTGATGGTTACCTGCTCACTTGCCTGATAACCATTACCCTCAACCTGAACTATTGTTCCCACCGTTCCATTACCAGGGCTAACCAGTGTAATCTTTGGCACTATTCTGAACATAAAGCTGGCTGTGGTATTCATTGTCCCTGAGGCTGTAATTGTTGTCAATCCAAGCGGCTGGGTATTAACCATAAAACTGGCAGTAAATGAACCCTGTGCCTCTACCGTAGCTGTAGCAATACCTGATGTCAAACCAAATGCTATAGAAACAACATCGCTTGCTACATAGCCATTCCCATAAACAGTCACATCTGCCCCAATCGTGCCTGATGTCGGACTAATCCTGTAAATAACAGGCTGAATAGCAAAAATCCTCTCTGCGGTCTGGTTGGCATCATTAATATAGGTTGCCTTGATGGTTGTTGTCCCATACCCTTGAGTATTGACAAAAAATACAGCACTAAATGTCCCATTAGCAGCTCCTGTATATATATCACTCACAATAGTTTGAGTATTCCCAAAATCAATCCTTATCTGCTTATATACCTCACCAATATACCCTGTCCCCCGGATGGTTACTGAACTGCCTACTGTCCCTGAGGTTGGTGTCAGCTCATAGATGTTTGATTTAATGGTAAGGCTGCCTATAGACTGCTTCCCTGAAGCCATATCCTTTGCTATTACTGTAGTAGTGCCGTAGGCTTGAGTATTAATCACAAAGTCTTTGGTAAATGTGCCGGCACTACTGGCAATTGTATTTGTAATCATGGCTGCATTTGTCCCAAAGTAAATGGACACCGTGCTTGGAGAATAGCCATTACCTGTAACTGTTACACTTGAGCCAACTATTCCTGCAGCCGGTGTAATTTCAGTAATGTTTGGATTAATAACAAAACTGCTGATGGTGCCAACCTCAGCCCCATACATCGCCCATATAGTTTTTGTCCCCTGTGACTGAATGTCCACGGTAAAGTTTGTGGTAAATGTACCGTCAAAAGAGGTAACAAGTGTCCTGATACCTTCTTTATCCCCGAAATCAATACGAATATTGCTTGATGTCCTGAACCCATCCCCAATAACTGTTATGCTTGTGCCCACTGTCCCGGTAAATGGTAAGACAGAAACAATATGTGGCATAATGGTATAAGTAGTCGTATCAGAACCAGAGCCCAGCCCGCTTGCAAGCACTGTCTTAGGACCATCATGCTGGGTATCAACTGTAAAGACTGCCTGAAACACACCATTATCATAAGATTGTATGCTGTAAATGCTTGTCGTTTTGCCAAACCCTATTCTGATATTTTCTAACGCTGCATAGCCATTGCCATTCACGGTTACAGTGCTGCCAACTGTCCCGTAAGACGGTGTAATCGCTGTTAATCTTTGCCTGATATTAAAGATACACCTTTCTATGCCACCTGAGCCCAGCCCTGTTGCCAGAATAGTTGTTGTTCCATATGGCTGAACATCTACTGCCATTACCCTTTGCCACGAGCCGCGGAACGCAGACGGATCACCTGAAGCAATGGTTGATGTTGTCGCGTATTCTACCCTTGTCCCAAAGTCTATTTGAATTACCTCTGTTGGAGCATAGCCATTACCAGAAACCGTGATAGACGCTCCAACCGTACCAGTTACAGGTGTTACACTGACCATGGGTTTAACCACAAAACACCTTGTATCTTTAACCAGACTATCTTTACTTAAAACTGTAACTGTGTTACTGCCAAACGGTTCATCATCTATATTAAATGTTACCGAGAATGTTCCATCTTCATCTGCTTTGGCATCAAATGGTGTCAAACCAATATTTATTGTCAGCCCGATATTTATCCCTATCCCAATTGAGGCAATGTAGCCATTACCAGAAACTGCAACCAATGTCCCTATTGTCCCTGTTGTTGGCGTAACATCAATAATCTTTGGCAGAATCCTTAAGCCTACTGTATCTGATGTTTCAGAAACAACCCCATAAGCCTGAACCGTCTTTGTCCCATAGGATTGGGTATCTATGGTAAAGCTTGTTGTCCATGAGCCAGCTTGATTTGAGGCAGTAGTAGTAATAGTCGTATTCTTGCCCAAACTGATACGAACAGTCTCAGATGACCCAAACCCATCACCCTTAATGACAACATCTGTTCCTACTGTACCAATTGTTGGACTAAGATAGACAATAGAGCCTTTAATGATAAAGATATTCTCTGCTGTTTCGTTGGTTTGTCCACCTCTGGCTATGATGCTTGTGGTTCCAAACCCTTGAGTGTCAACTGTCCAGCTGGCTGAGAATCCACCATCACCTGCAGTAGTAATAGAGGTTATACTTTCATGTGTTCCAAACTTGATTGATACAGACTCTGCATTTCCAAAGCCATTACCCCAAATGGTTACTGCCCTGCCAACACCGCCAGAGGTTGGCTCCACCCGATAGATAGCACCCCTTATGTTCAAGTATGTTGTGTATTCATGCCTTAAATCAGACGCTGGTAATGGATATATCCGAACAGTGGTTGTTCCATAAACCTGGGTATTGACCACAAAGTTGCCGGTAAAGGTTCCATAATCAGATGTCTTGTAACTGGTAACCACTGGCATATTCCCAAAACTAAGATAGACATTCTCGGATACACCATAACCAGTCCCGCTAATAGCAATGGTTGTGCCAACGGTTGCTGAATTCGGGGTTACCTCAATTATCTTTGACTTGATAAATACCTGATTGGATGCATTCTTTGTATCATCAGTTTGATACACAGTAACCGTTCTACTGCCATATGGCTGGCTGTCAATGGTAAATGTAATTGTAAACGTGCCCTTACCACTTGATGTTCCATTAGCTATGATTGGTGTCAGCCCAAAGGCAACCCTGACATCTGCCATTGATTCATAGCCACAGCCATTCATCATAATCTGACTGCCAACAAACCCATTGTTGGGTGACAGCACATCTATTCGCGGAATAATAAAGAAGGTAAATGTCCCTTGCTCACTGGTAGATGTACCAACACCGATAATAGTTGTTGTCCCATATTGCTGACTATTAACCACAAAGCTTGTCGTAAACTGACCAATACCATTAGAGGTTGCTGCAGCTATTGTTGCATAATCACCAAAGCTAACCTCTACCAATTCATTGGCACCATAGCCATTGCCATAAACACTTACTGTGTTACCAACCGTTCCCCTTGTTGGGGTAATACTGGTAATCTGGGCAACTATCCTGAAATAATTGGGTACTGCCCACCCTACATTTGGATCATTAGCATTGACTGTGTTTGAGCCTGCTATTTGCGTATCAACAGTAAAGGATATGGTAAATGTACCATCTATACTGGAAGATGCTTTGGGCAGGGAAGAGGTATTTGATCCAAATTGCATATTAATGCTTGTCTTTGATGAGCTAAACCCATTACCAACAGCAGTAATTATTGTTCCTACTGTTCCCCAAACAGGTGTAATTGAGATAACCTTTGGTATAATAGTAAAGTTACTCTGTGCCATCTGGCTGCTTGCTGTTCCATACCCCTTAATCAGTGTATAATATCCTGGCTCTGCATGCGGCTGAGTATTCACTGTAAACGATGCGGTAAATCTGCCACCACTATCACTTGAACTGGCAGTAATCGTCCCCTTTGTTCCAAAGACAACCTCAATCGTCTCTGATTTGCCATACCCACACCCAATAATATTTACCCATGTCCCTATTGTTCCACTTGTTGGGCTTGTTGAGTAGATATTGGAGGTAATAAAGAATGTTGTCCTTGTCCCATGCCCATTAGTTGTGCCCCATGCAGTTACGGTTGTTGTACCATAGAGCTGGGTATCAATGGTAAAGGTAGTGCTAAAGGCACCTGTTGGTAATGCTTGTGCCTCTGTGATACTTTGTGTTGTCCCAAAATCAATTCGAACCAATTCTGACTCAACATATCCATCACCCTTGATCTCAACAATTGTGCCCACACTCCCTATTGTTGGTGAAAAATACCAGATATGCGGCTCAATAACAAAAATATTTTCAGCTACACAAGCGGTTATAACGCTTGAGGCTGAAATACTTTTTGTCCCAAAGCTCTGAGTATCAATGGTAAACATAGCTGTAAATGAACCTGTTTCATCGGCTGTAATATCTGCTGGTGTGGTTATGCTTACTGTCCCGGTTACACCAAACCTGAGACGAATTACTTCACCCGCCGGATAGCCATCCGCATGAACCGTAACCCTTAAGCCAACCGTGCCCTTGGTTGGCATGATAGGATAAATCTGAGGCTGAATGGCAAGCATCGTTGTCTTGATAAGCCCGGATGTCCAACCAGCAGCCTTCACGGTCGTTGTTCCAAAGCTCTGAGTATTAATGGTAAAGTTAGCTATAAACATACCATCCGCATTCGTGCTCACGCCAGTAACAATGCTCGGATGTGTCCCAAAATCAACCTTTATTGTCTCTGTCTTATAATAGCCTGTGCCAGTAATATTGATAATTGTTCCCACTGTGCCTGAAGTCGGAGCCACATAAACATCCTGTGTTATCTTATAAAACCATGGTGCAGTAGTTCGCTGTGTATTCAATCCATAACCAACTATTGTTGCCGTGCCATAGGGCTGGGTGTTGACATCAAATGGTGTATAAATAACCCCATTTGATGCATTAACAGTAGTCATAGTTACTGTAGTTCCAAATGATAGCCTTACTTGTTCATTACCAAACCCATTACCCTCGATAACTACACTACTCCCAACCGTACCAGAGATTGGATCAACATAGGTCAGATTTGGCATAATATCAAAGTATTTCCATGCCTTCCTTGTTGCTTCTACAGCAGCCCTCACCTCTACAGTAGTACTGCCTGCTGGCTGAGTAGTTATAGCAAAATTAGCAGTGAATGAACCTTCTGCCGCTGCTTGACCAGAAATTTGAATGGTTTGTAAATCTGTCCCAAAATAGACACAAATCTCCTCATTAGCCAAAAATCCATCAGCAACCACTGTTACACTAATTCCAACTGTGCCACTATTTGGACTTACGCTAATAACACCCGGCATGATATTAAACACAGACACAGCCTGCTCGCCTGACGGCGAACCAATAGCCTTAATGGTTGTTGTTCCATATGGCTGTTTATCAACAGTAAATGTAGCTGTAAATGAGCCAGTATATATGCTCGTTACTGTGATAATGTTTAAATTTGATCCAAACTCTATCCTTACAGACTCAGTACTGCCATAGCCATTTCCATACACAGTAACAATCGTGCCCACAGAGCCGCTGCTGGGTGTGACTGTAACAATATTTGCCTGAACATCAAACAACTTGAAGCCGGAATTGGTTGATGCCCCTACCTCTGTAGCCATGACTGTAGTTGTCCCTGCAGGTTGAACATCAGTAGTAAAGCTTATACTGAATGTCCCCCCATCAGTTAATGTTGCAGTAGCAATGGACATGGTAGTCCCAAAATCAACACGAATAATTCCAGTACCCCCAGTATTCTCAGTATATCCAGCACCCTCAATCAATATCACTGTCCCAATCGTTCCTCTTACTGGCGTCATAGATTTAAGCCCAGCTTTAATATCAAAAAACTTCATAGAACTCCCATTGGTATTTAGCCCTACAGCAACAATGGTTACCTGCCCTCTTGGCTGATCATCTACTGTAAATGTAATAGTAAATGAACCATTATCAGAGGCAGCTGTTACTGTAGCAATTCCTTGCCGTGTTCCAAAATCAATCCTCACAGGCTCTGTTGCTCCAAACCCATTACCTTTAACCGTAACAATGGTATCTATGGGACCATCTGTCGGCAGAATTGAGACAATATTGGGATTGATGATAAAGGTTTGGGTAAATGAACCCTTTGCACCAGCAGCCGTTATAGTTGTTGTTCCATATTTTTGTACATTCACTGTAAAGGTGGTGCTGAATGAGCCAGAGTTGCTTGCAGGGACTGTCTTGATTGGTGATGTCAGTCCAAAGTTAACATTTACACTCTCGCCTGCCCCATAGCCATAGCCTGTCAGGGTAATGGTTGTTCCAACTGTTCCTGAGCCAGGCTGCGGCTCATTCAATTTAGCAGTAATTAAATAGGTATATGTTGCAGCAAAGGCTGTAGATGGATCACTGGCACTGATGGTTGTTGTCCCAAACGATTGAGTATCAACCGTAAAGCTGGTTGTCCATGAGCCATTAACCTCTGAGCTGCATTGCTTGATATTGCTCTTTGTTCCAAACAAGATGGTTACTGTTTTTGACACTCCAAACCCGTTACCAGCAATCTCAACTGCACTGCCAATCGTCCCGCTCAATGGGGAGACATACAGGATATTCCCTGTTATCTTAAAGCCAATAGGATTATCTACCTGCCGACTAAGACCTACATCATGATAAGCATTAATAGTTGTAGTCCCAAACGATTGAGTATCAATGGTAAAAGATGTTGCCAATGTCCCATAATCACTTACAGGAACATTTTCCACCCTGCTTACGGTTGTTCCAAAATCAATTCGAGCAGTACCTGTTGCAAAACCATTGCCATAAACCATCACCGATGTTCCTACTGTGCCAGTATTAGGGGTTACCAGATATAATTTTGCCTTGATACTCACCTGTTTCTTACTATTTAAGGTTGACCCGGTAACACTACCAATGGCTTCAATATCTGTTGATCCATATTTTTGAGTGTTAATGGTAAATGTTGTTGCAAACGAGCCATTGGATGAGGCATATCCCCATGCAATCGTTTGATTTGTCCCAAACGCCAGTCTGATAGCCTCGTTTTCACCATATCCATCACCAGTAACGGCAATTATTGTCCCCACTGATCCATAATTAGGAGCAGGGGTAGCAATCTGCTGTTGAATAAAGAACCAGCCCTTATCACCACCACTAACACTAAACCCACTGATCATTCCTCTGGCAGTAATCGTGGTTGTTGCATATTTTTGAGTATCAATCTGGAAGGTAGCGGTAAATGAACCTGTGGTGCTATCTGCTGTGGTTGTAGTAATTGTTGTTTTGTTACCAAAACCAATTGCTACCTGTTCTCCAGCTGCAAACCCATTACCAGCTATAGTTATTGATTGCCCAACCCTTGTATATCCATTCCCCGGCCCGCTTCGATAAGTAATATTCGGTCTTATCCCAAAGTAATTAACATTATTCACCCCTGATATTTCGCTTGTTGCCCGTATTGTTGTTATTCCAGCAGGCTGGGTATCAACGGTAAAGGATGCGGTAAATGTCCCATAGGTTGAGGCTGACTTTGTCCCACTATTCCTGAACCCATTTGTCCCAAAGTCAACCTGTATCACCTCACCGGCAGAGTATCCAGAACCATAAATGGTTACAGTTGAGCCAATCGTGCCAGTAGTTGGTGAAACAAGATAGAGGTTAGGGGTGATGGTGAAGAGAGTAAAATTCGTGGCTGCTGTAGTTATCTTACTTGTAGCTCTTACTGTTGTTGTCCCTGCAGATTGAGTATCTATGGTAAAGGAAAGGGTAAAGGTACCATCTTTCGATGACGATTGAGGAGGACTGTTGAAAATATCCTGTCTTGTCCCAAAATCAATCTTTAGAGGCTCTCCATTTGTTTCAGCCAATACTGCAAACCCATTACCAGTAACAGTTATCCATGAACCTACTGTCCCGCAAACAGGGGTAATGATAATATATGCACGAATCCCAAAACCTTGAGTAGCTGTTCCATTGCTTACTATTCCCATAGCCAGAACAGTGGTTGTTCCATATTTTTGTGTATTAATTGTAAAGTTAGTAGTAAATGAACCTAAGAAATCTGTAGTAGTAGAGGTAATTGTTCCCTTTGTCCCAAACAAAAC
>JASEHA010000019.1 GCA_030018795.1 bacterium | reverse complement strand
CTATTGTTTGCCTTAGGCATTTTAGATTGTAGGCACTTGCCGATTTCAGGATAAAAACTGTTTGACAAGGAGATAGGTATTGTGAAGATAATTAATGTTGTTGGTGCTCGTCCAAATTTTGTAAAAATATCTCCATTGATAGAGGAGATGAATAAGTTTTCTCAAATTGAGCCAATTATTGTGCATACTGGCCAGCATTATGATTATAGTATGTCAAAACAGTTTTTTCAGGATTTAAATATTCCTGATCCTGACATACATTTAGAGATTGGTTCAGGCAGTCATGCGATACAAACGGCAAAGATTATGATGGGGTTTGAAAAGGTATTATTGCAAGAAAAGCCGGATTTAACATTAGTTGTAGGGGATGTTAATTCAACGATTGCTTGTGCCCTTGTCTCTACGAAAATGCATATCCCTGTGGCTCATGTAGAGGCAGGGCTTAGAAGTGAAGATAAAGGAATGCCTGAAGAGATAAACAGGATATTGACCGATGCTATCTCTGATTATCTTTTTGTTTCAGAGGTATCTGGCATAAATAATCTTCTTCATGAAGGAGTTCCGACAAAAAAAATGTTTTTTGTCGGAAATGTAATGATTGATACCCTGCTTAAATATAAAAGACAGGCTGAAGAAACGAATGTTCTGAAAAATTTAGGATTAGAGAGCAATGATTATTGTTTGCTGACCCTTCATCGACCAAGTAATGTAGACGATCGCGATGGATTGAAAAATATATTAGGGGCATTGGAGGAGATTCAGCGAAATATACTGGTAATATTTCCCGTACATCCCAGAACAAGAACAAAGATACAGGGATTTGAGATGCAGGGCTGGATTGATCAGATGAAAGGGTTAAGGCTTATCCATCCAGTAAGTTATCTGGAATTTTTAGGGCTTATGAGTAAGGCTCAATTTGTTTTAACGGATTCAGGCGGGATTCAGGAAGAGACAACGGTTTTGGGTATCCCCTGCCTTACCTTACGAGAGAATACAGAACGGCCAGTTACAGTAGAGATAGGTACAAATATAGTTATCGGTATTGATCAAAAGAGGATTCTTGAGGAGTCTAAAAAATTGATTAATGGAGACAAGAAACAAGGAGCTATCCCAAAATATTGGGATGGAAATGCAGCAGGAAGGATTGTAGAGATATTATTAAGGGAGATATCGAATGAAGCTTGTTAAAAAACTACCTGAGCATAAAAGAGCAAAAACCCTTATTGTAGGAGCAGGTGTTGGCGGAAGAATGGTGGTTAAGGAGATACAGTTTCATCCTGAATTAGGGTATGAGATTGTTGGATTTATTGATGATGACCAGAAGAAGCTTCATCGAAGGTTTCATGGGGTAGAGGTTATTGGCACTGTTTTTGATATCCCTCAAATCGTTGATAGATTGGGGATAAAGGCTGCTATTATTTGTATCCCGTCTGCTTCTGGAGAGATTAATAGAAATATTGTCGCAAAGTGTGAGGAGAGTGGTGTAGATTATCGAATAATCCCCGGGGTTTTTGAGATCCTTGGGGGTACGGTCGATGTTAGTCCTATTCGAGATGTAGATGTGGAAGACTTGCTCAGAAGGCCGCCGGTAACAGTTAATTCAAAAAAAATATTGGCTTATTTGTCTAATAATGTTGTTCTGGTTACAGGTGCAGGCGGCTCTATTGGTTCAGAGTTATGTCGGCAGATTTGTAAGATAAGACCCCGTCAAATACTCCTTCTGGGGCATGGAGAGAATAGTATTTATCAGATAAATAGGGAGCTTAAGGCAAGCTACCCTCATGTTCAGATAGAGCCGATTATTTGCAGTGTTGTAGATAATGTGAAATTAAATTATGTGATGAAAAGGTATCGACCAAATGTTGTCTTCCATGCAGCAGCATACAAGCACGTGCCTTTGATGCAAGACTTTCCTGAGGAATGTGTCAAAAATAATATTATTGGGACATTGAATGTAGTTGCAGCAGCAGATAAGTATGAGGTAAAAAAGTTTGTTAGTATCTCTACAGATAAGGCGGTTAACTGTGTAAATAATATGGGTATCTCTAAACGAATTGCTGAGATGATAATTCAGGTTTATTCGGGCATAAGTCGGGCAGAGTTTATGATTGTCAGGTTTGGTAATGTTCTTGGGAGCAGGGGGAGTGTTGTCCCACTTTTTAAGGAGCAGATAGCAAGAGGAGGACCTGTAACCGTAACACATCCAGAGATGACCAGATTTTTTATGACTACACCAGAGGCTGCCCAATTAGTTGTTCAGGCAGGGGCCTTTGGCAAAGGCGGGGATGTGTTTGTGCTGGATATGGGTGAGCCGGTTAAGATGCTTGATATGGCTGAAGATCTTATTCGTCTTTCTGGATTTGAACCATATGTTGATATACCTATAGAGTTTATTGGTATTCGTCCCGGGGAAAAACTGCATGAAGAGCTGTTAACTGCTCAAGAAGGAACGGTTGCTACAAAACATGAAAGGATATTTCAAACCAGAGCCGAAGTGGTTGATAAAGAAAGTTTGATGAAGGATATTGAGGAATTGAAGAAATTGGCTGTAAGTGTTAAACGAAAAGAGATTGTAGAGAAATTTAGCGAAATCCTTTCAGCCCATCAGTCACATTAAGGAGAAAGTAATGGGGGTATTGATTAGAGAAGCAGATCTGGATAGAGATGAAGGGATAATGACCTCTCTCCTTAATGAAAATAGGCGTGTATCCATAAATGAAAAAAGGTACGAGTGGCTTTATAAACAGAATCCACATGGAAAGGCAATAGGATGGATAGCTATTGATGAAAAGAGTGATGATCCAGTTGGCGTTACAGTAGTTACCCCAAGACTGGTAAGAGTAGAAGGCAGGGATGTTGTTTGCTGGAATTGTGGTGATTTTTCTATAGATAAAAAATATCGCAGCCTGGGGGTAGCGGTCAAGTTGAGAAAGGCAGCTCGGGATGGGGTTAATGCGGGAATAGTCCCATTTCTTTATGCTCATCCCAATGATCGAATGCTTGTTGTTCATCAAAGGGTGGGACATCCTGTGATGGGGCAGATGGTTCGATATGCTAAGGTGATTCGTCTGAATAAAAAGATACAAGAAATACTGAAAACTAAGGTTGTGGCTGATGTTATAAGTGGACTGGGTAATCCTTTATTGAAACTTATGGGCAAAGAACAATGGTATCGTAAGGGGTATACGATAGATGTTGGTGTTAATATTAAATATGGGGAAGAGTTTGATGCATTCTTCGATAAGGTGATCAATCGATATGCTGTTTGTGTGGTGAGAAATGCTGAATACTTGAATTGGAGATATTCTAATAGTCCGCTTTATGAGATGATTACCTTAAGCTTACGAAAAAAGGGAAAACTGTGTGGGTATCTTATTTATTATAAACAAGAAATGGATGTTGTTCATGTTAAGGATGTCTTTTATGAGGATGATGATGCAGCAAGGCATCTTATAGGTGTATTAATCTCTATGCTGAGAAGACAGGGAATATCTACTATTTCATTGGGCTTGCTTGGCTCTAATCCTTTTATTGAAATACTAAGGTTTTTTGGCTTTTCTCAACGGGTAGACATATCCTCAGTGATTGTTTATCCCAATCCTTCTTTTGAGTATGCAGAGACTGTTAAGGATGCAAAGAATTGGTTCATGATGGTTGGGGATAGGGATGTGTGATGAAAAAAGTATTTTTATTGACAGGATTATTATTAATAACAAAAATATCCTTTGGTGAATCTTTAATCTTAGATAAAGAGCCACAATTACGCAATTGGTCTGTTCGTTCAGGACATCCGCGTTTGTTGATTACAGCAGATAATAAGCAAACGATTGTGGAACGGGTTAAGAATCATTATAGAGAAGAGTTTCAGGATATTCTTGATAAGGCAAATGAGAATTTTAATGGCCCATTTGAAGAGTGGGGTACAAAAGTATTAACAGAATATAATGAGAAAGATGAATTACGCGATATGATAGAAAGGTACGGATTTATCTATCAAATGGGACAATTGGATGGGTTTAATTATTATAACCGTACAGCAGAACAATATGGTCGAGAAGGCGTAAGGGCATTACTGGCAATGAAACCTGAGATAAATTGGACGGAATGGAATACAATTGCAGATAAAAGGGTACGTATACGATATACTGGGTTTGCTCTTGGTTATGATTGGCTGTATAGTTTGCTGACAAATGAGCAAAAGACTGCAATAATATATAGCATGATAGAAAATAACCATTTTGCTTTTTGTCCAGATGATTATAAGCCAAGTGATAAAACAGGGATAGGAAATTTTCCAAGGTGTAAAGAGAATATCTCTGGGTTTGCCTTTATGAATGATGGGATTAATGATAATGCAGCAAGGAGCATTATTGAGCAATTGTATACAGGAAAGAGAACAGATGGTCAATCAACAGGATTGTTATCTGGCGGTGCCCTTGATTTGCTAAAGATGGTTTGCGGGGATGGGATCACTATTGATGGGATGACATATATGGTCTTCCATAAGGGATATATCCCGTTTTTAGAGGCATGGTATACAGCTACTGGTCAGGACTATTTCAAGATAACTGAGTTTTATAAAAACCTGCCATTATGGATAGCATATAGTATTCAGCCTGCAACAAATTATTCGCTTTTTAGGGTACAGTGTATGAGAGCTCCATTTCGATTATGGAATAATTGTAAATGGGATGCAAGCAGTCTATTCTCAGGGATTATTGGACCGTTAAACCGAGCTGATACAAGTATGGCAAGGCTTTGCAAATGGATTGTGGAAGAATTGCTGAAAGGAGATGTTTATGAACCGCTTATTTACAAGATTATTATGGGAGGAGATCCGCAGATTACCAAAGCTTCTCCTAAAGGACTATCTCTTCCCTTAAATAAGAGATTTGAAAAACATGGCTGGGTTTCTATGCGAAGTGATTGGGAAAACGAAGATGCTACCTTTGCTACCTTTATGTGTCATACTTATCAGTTTAATCGTATAGGATTGTTTTCTAATAGTTTTACTATCTGGAAAAATAGGGGACCGCTCCTTTTTAATCGAGGCTGGGGAGATCATAACGCAGCATTTGGAGATTTTACAGATTCATGGAATAGCTTTCTTTTTATCAATAATTCATTGTTGAAATATGATTCTAATGGCAGGCAGATGGAAAATGGTGAAGATGGATTTGATGCCCAAAAATTTATACCCAGTAATGATTTTTGGTATAAAACAGGTGGAATAAAGTATTTTGAAACAAGACAAGGTAAGTATAATTATATTTATGGAGACGCTTCAAAGGCTTATTTGTGTAAATGGAGAAGGCCGCATATTGATGAATGTAGAGTGCTTGATATCTTTACCAGACAGTTCATCTATTTTTGTGGAGATAATGGTCCTGCTCCTGAGTCTGATTATTTCATAGTGTTTGATCGAGTAAAAACAAAACATGCGGAAACAGAGAAACATATGTTGTTGCAGATGAATTATGATCCAATGATAATTAAGGATAACTGGGATATTAACCAGCAGATTAGTGGTGAAAATATAGCAGGAGGTAAGTGGAAGTATAATAATCCTCATCATTTTGTTATTACCAATGCTGGATACAACAATGCTCATGGGAAGGCGTTTGTTAAAACACTCTTACCAGAGAATACAACAGTGTATAAGATCGGAGGGCAGGGTCATCAATTTAATGATTGGTATGGGAATGATCCAAGGAATAGTGCTTTAGGGGTAAATTATACTGAACCTCTTACAGATGAGCAAAAATTTTACTGGGGAGAGTATCGACTGCATATAGTGCCAACATCAACAAGGCAGGAGGACATTTTTTTGCATGCTATTGAGGCTACGGATGCTTCTCATACAACACCGGTATCTATGGAAAAAATAAGCAGCAATTCGGTTGTAGGGGCAAGGATAGGGCAATATATCGCTCTTTTTAATACAAAAGAGGAGTTTTTATTGAATGGACAGGCATTTCTTCCATACAATGGACAATTCAATATTCTTGTAGCAGACCTTGAACCACAAAGACAATACTGCGTAACTCTGGATAAAGCCACAAGTACACTAAATGCATCTGATGCTGGATGCATCTATCTGGATGGTGTAACGCTTAATAATAGCACTTTGATAGTAGGAACAACTACTCTGGAACCGGATAATATCCCGCCAGACAATATAAAAGATTTTGGAATAGCCACTGTTACTAATAATTCTGTGGTTTTAACATGGACAGCTTCTGGTGATGACAATATGACTGGTCAGGCCATGAGATATGATGGACGGTATAGTACCAGTTCTATTACTACAGAAAATTGGGATAACTGTTTGCAATTTTCTTTGACCTCTCCCAAAGAGGCAGGGCATATAGAATTTGGTACGGTTACAGGATTATTACCAAATACTACTTATTATTTTGCTATTAGAGCAGTGGATGAACAAAATAACTGGTCAACATTTTTAACCCCTTTGGTTGTTAATACCCCTGTCTTACCTGTCAAAAGGTTATTATGTGATTTTGGTCAAAGAAACAGGGAAGAGCCTGATGATAAAATAGACTTTGAAGATTTAATGTGGTTTGCTTTATACTGGAATACAAAGAATCTTTGCGGAGATATTGCTGGATCAAGCACAACAACCTCAGGGAATCCACCTGATATGGTAACACAACCTGATGGGAAAGTAAATTTTGAAGATTTGATGATTTTTGCCCAGATGTGGAACTGGTGGCATGAAACTATAAAATAGTAATAGGAGGGAAACAAATATAATGAACTTAGAGAAGGAAATTAAAGATTTCTTAAAGGAACACTTACTAATGGAAGAAGAGATTGCAGGTTTAGCAAACGATGATTCCTTGTTGGAAAAAGGGATAATTGATTCTACAGGGATACTTGATCTGGTAAGTTTTATAGAGGAAAGATATGGGATTAAGATAGATGATGAAGAGTTATTGCCAGAGAATTTTGATTCATTAAAGGCGATAGGTGAATTTGTAGAAACTAAAACTCGACGGTAATGCTTGTGAAAGAAAGGAAGTCAGTAATGCAAACGTGCCATTACAGGGAAACAGCTACCATATTTAGCTTTTTAGCAGTAATATTGATCATAATCTCTCTTATCCCTATCTGGTCATGCACCTATTTCCCATCAAGGCATGGGCCAGGATATCTTTTGATGGTAGAAATGGTTAAGCAGTATTTTAATCCGGCTTATAATTATTCTACTTATTATGAGATTAAGCCGTATCTTGTTCCTAATTTATTGTTTAATATAACAACATGCTTGTTTCATCTTGTGTTCCCTATATTGACAGCATACAAGCTTGCCTTAAGTGTAAATGTTATCTTATGGCCATTAAGTGTTTTTTACCTTATTAAGGTAATAAATCCGAGAAAGATAGTCTTAGGATTTGTAAGCTTTTTGTATGTCTACAACTTTTTCTTTTGTTTTGGGCACAATCATTTTTGTTTGTCTGTACCGATGTTTTTTTTCATCTTTGGCTATTGGTTAAAATATAAGGATAATTTGACACTTAAGAATATCAGCCTGTTAAATATATTTACATCTCTGCTATATCTTTGCCATCTATTTAGTTTTGTTTTGCTTGTGTTTGTTATGGCAGTGTATGATGTTATAAAAGATCGTAGCATCAAAGGGATATTAAGTCCTATACGGTTATTTATCCCTGGGTTTATACTTCTGGTTCATTACATTATCCTAAATATTACCCAGTCTTCATGGGCTAAGTTTACCTTTCAGTATAATCCTATTCACTGGACTATGGAGGGTTTTGTTACAGAATTTCTTTATTCGTTTAGCAAAATGGAGATGGTGCTGACAGGGATACCGATATTGTGTGTGTTTTATTTAGCAGGAAAAAGATTAGTGAAGGGATGGAGAAGTATCCATAATGAACCCATCCTGATCCTGACAGGCATTCTGGTGTTACTTTATTTTATTCTTCCCGGACATGCCTTTGAGTGGCACAGGGTCAATGTCCGAATGCTACCATTTATTTATATCTTTCTGTTGGTGTGTGCTGAGCCAATTACAAGCAAGGTGGTAAGCAGAATATTTCTATCTATCATAGCGATGTCAACCGTATGTCTATTCATGATGATGACCATAAATATATCGAATGCAGGTAAGGTTGTCGAAGAATATACCTCTGGAATCAGTAAGATTGAGCAAAATAAACTTTTGTTGCCAATAATGCTTGAGAAAGAGTATTCTATCGGGCAGATGAAGCCACTTACCAGGGCGCATGATTATTATAATATATTTAAGGGTGGGGCAACCGGACGGAGTCTGGCTACACTTAATACAATTGTTCCCTTTTGGTATAAGCATTATCCAGTAGAGGAATATTTGCCAACAGTGACTTCAAAGGATAGAAATGATATTTGTAAGATGAAGGGGAAATATGATTATATCCTTTGTTGGGGAAGGGATGATGAGTTTTTTGAGATTTTGAAAAGGGAGGGAGTGATACTAATTCACCAAAAAGGGAGAGTGTGGTTATATAAAACGCATTGATTGATAATTACGACGCAGACAACATAGTCGTTGATCGGAGTTGAAACGACTATGCCTGAAATAGCCAGCATGGTGTAAGATTGTGTTGAGAAAGTGGACAAGGATGTAGGATAATGATGAAGAAGAGTATTTCTGTCTTTTTCCCTGCTTATAATGAAGAGACTAACATTGAGCGGATAGTAGAGGCAACCATACCTGTGCTCAAAGAATTGACAGATGATTATGAGATAATCATAGTGGATGATGCCAGTACGGACAATACCATAGATATTGCAGAAGAAATGGCTGTTCGTTATAGTTTTGTGAGGGTTATTCATCACGAGACAAACAAGAAACTTGGCGGGTCATTGAAGACAGGGTTTGCAAATGCTGTTAAGGATATTATCCTCTATTCAGATGCTGATCTTCCTTTTGATGTGGAAGAGCTTAAACGAGCGGTCAGGGTAATGGAAATTACTGGTGCGGACATAATTTCAGCGTATAGGTTAAACAGGGTAGGTGAAGGAATTGTTCGTACAATTTATTCATTTTCTTATAACCTTATTATCAAGCTATTGTTTGGGTTAAACATCAAAGATGTCAATTTTGCATTTAAGCTTGTAAATAGTAAGGTATTTGAGAAGGTTACCTTAAAATCAAAGGGATCATTTATAGATGCAGAGTTATTAATACGTGCTCAGAAACATAACTTTAAGATTGTTCAGATTGGGGTGGATTATTTTGAAAGGATACAGGGGTCTTCTACACTATCTTCTTTTCGAGTAATCTTCTCTCTTATAAGAGAGATGCTTGCATTGAGAAAGGAATTAATTTGAGGTGAATGTTATGGAGAGCATATCTGTTATCTTCCCGGCATATAATCAGGCAACATGTATTGAACAGGTTGTAATGAATGCCATAGATGTAGCATCAGAGATTACAGATGATTATGAAATAATTATTGTGAATGATGCAAGTACAGACAATATGCAGGAAATTGTAACTATGTTAAGCCGTAACAATAGCCATGTAAGGATGCTGCTTCATGATAAAAGGGTAGGTCATGGACAAAGCTTAAGAGAGGGGTTTGAAATGGCTCAAAAGGATATTCTTGTCTATGCGGATCCTGATTTATATTTTAATCTGGATGATATCAAGAAGGCTGTTCGTGCCATGAAATTTGCCGGAGCAGATATAATTTCTGCTTATAGGCTCAACAGGACAAGAGAGGGTTTTTTTAGACAGTTTATATTTTTTGTCTATAATTTTATGGTCAGGTTTCTGTTCCAGCTACCTATCCGTGATATTAACTTTTCGTTTAAGTTGCTTAAAAAACAGGTATTGAATGCGATTACTCTAAATGCAAAGGGTGCATTTATAGATACAGAGTTTCTTGTAAAGAGTCATAAGAAGGGATTTAGTATCCATCAGATTGGGGTAGATTGCTTTTATAGACAAGGGGTATTGACTATGATTACACCGCAACTGTTTTGGGATACTGTAAGAGAGATATTTCGGCTGATAAAAGAAACGAGAAGGATGAAAAGCTTGAAGGATGAAACAACTTATTGTCAATGCAGATGATTTTGGATTAACAGAAGGTATAAATAAGGGGATTATCAGGGCATTTGCAGAGGGGATTGTTACCTCTACTTCTTTGATGGCAAACGGACAGGCGTTTGAACAGGCAATATCACTGTTGCAAGATAATTCGTCGCTTGCTGTAGGGGTACATATTGTGCTGGTAGAAGAGGTGCCTGTTTGTCCTTCACATTTAGTTCCCACTCTGATAGATAAGAAAGGCAGGCTGCATAAAAAGTATGGCGTGTTTTTGCGAAAAATACTGCTCAAACAAATATCACTTGATGAAGTAGAGCAGGAGATTCGGGCACAGATTGAGAAGGTATTGAATGCAGGGATCAAGCCTTCACATATTGATAGCCATCAACACTTGCATGTGTATCCTCTTATTTTAAAGATAGTATTGCGACTGGCTAAAGAATATGGTATCAAGTGGATAAGAACACCATGCGATTATAGAAGACCATGTGGTATAGCTCAGAGAGGGTTGGCATTTCTGGCAAAACAGGCAAGGAAGAGAATCTTGAAGGCACAACTGCAAACACCTGATTTTTTCTTCGGGGCAGGGTTTAGCGGGCATATGACTGAGGAGAATCTTGTTGAGGTAATAGATAAACTTCCTGATGGAGTCTCTGAGTTGATGTGTCATCCAGGAGTAGCAGAGTATGACTTGATAACTAAATATAATTTTAGTTGGGCAGATGAGTTAAGGGTATTGATATCTATAGAGACAAGAGAGTTGATTCAGAAGAGAGGGATAGCTCTTGTAAATTATGATGATTTGAGTGAAACAAAAGGATGGATATGAAATGGCAACAAACTCTCAGCCAACAAGCTATGAGATAGTCTTAAATAGAAACTGGTTTATCATTCTCATTGGATTTCTTATGCTTGCCAGTCTAATTCCTATCTGGATATGTGAATGTTTCCCATCACAGAATGGGCCTGGATATATCCTGGTAGTCCAGATGCTCAAGGAATACTTTAATCCTGTATTTAACTATTCTACTTACTATGATCTAAATTTTTCATTAATCCCAAACCTTTCATTTAATATTATAGTATATTTGCTTTCGTTTGTTTTTCCGATTCTTCTCTCTTACAAGATAGCAGTAAGCACTACTGTAATTTTATTACCATTGAGTGTATTTTATTTTATAAAAATAGTTGATCCTAAAAAAATTATTTTTGGATTTGTTAGTTTTATGTACCCCTTTAACTATTTTCAGTTAAAGGGGTATGATTGCTTTTGCTTTTCTATCCCAATATTCTTTTTCCTGTTTGGATACTTGATAAAACATGGTAAGCAATTAAACGCTAAAAATATCACTTTATTGTCTATATTGTTCCTTGTTCTCTATCTTTCCCATGCATTTAGCTTCTTGCTTGGGATTTTTGTTACCTTATTATATATGTTTATCTACTATAAAAGAGACTTTAAGAGGCTATTAAGATTGATGGTAACTTTTATCCCTGCCCTCATATTTTTTATCCAATATATTATTTCCATGTTATCTATCGATACAGGAGAGGGACACATGGTGGAGTATTCTTCTGTAGGCACTATCCTGCAGGAGTTTATTTTACTACTTGGATATTCATATTCAAAAATAGGGGCAATAATCTTTATAATGCCCTTATGTTTTATAGGCTTCTTGATAATAAAAAAGCTATTATCTCTGAAACAGGAAGACACTATATCCAATATAGGAATTGGTGATAAAATCGACAGATTGTTGCACAAGGAAATAATGTTGATTCTGACAGTAATTCTATCTATCTTATATTTTATGCTACCTCGAGAAATATTTGGCTGGGGTAAATTTAATATTAGAATGTTGTTTTTCATATTTATCTTTGTCCTGACTTGTCCAGAACCATTTAAGAAAAGAATAACGTCCAGAACGTTTATAGGATTGGTGTTAATATTAAGCATTTGTCAGTATGGATTGATGACCTATCATATCGTTGAGATTAACCAATCTCTTAAGGATTATACCTCTGGAATCTCTGTAATTGAAAGAAATAAATGCCTGTTACCCATACATCTTGAAGATGATAAGGTTGGGGTCATTCATTCTCTTGTATGGGCATTTAATTATTACAATATCATTAAGGGTGGGGCTACAGGAAGAAGTATGGTTAAATATCCTGGGCGTACTGTTTTCAAATATAAGCAACCTTGTAAAGAAATATTTCCTGAGTTTAACCATCAGAATCCGGAGGCAACAGATATGGAAAGAATAAAACAAGTTTATGATTACGTGCTTTTCTGGGGAAGGGATGAGGGAATTTTCAGATTGTTTAGAAACCAGGGGTTTGTGCTGATGCATCACCAAGGAAAATTATGGGTGTATAATAGAGAAAAGGTGAAAAAGTGAATATGAAAATTCTATTAATTTCTCCATCTCAAAAGACAATATATGGAAGTTCTGCTCATCCACCCTATTTGCCATTAGGGTTGCTTTATGTAGCAGCGGTTCTGGAAAAGGAAGGATATGAAGTAGAGGTGATTGATTTTGATGCTGACAAGATAGAGGATAGTCAATTTGCGGGTAGGTTAAAAAACATAGATGTGGTTGGGATTACTGCTACTACTCCTACATTTAATCATGCGGTACATTTGGTCGAGATTGTCAAAAAACATAAAGATATCCCTGTAATTTTTGGAGGGATACATCCTACGATTGCTCCCATGGATGTCATGAAAAATACGAATATTGATTTTGTAGTTAAGGGGGAGGGTGAAAAAACTATACTCGAATTGATTAAAGGGATAGAAAGTGGGGGTGAGTTTGCCTCGATAGATGGGATATGTTATAAAAAAAATGGACAGGTATGCCAGAATAAGGATAGAGAATTAATCCAGGACATTGATACCATTCCATTTCCAGCGAGACATTTATTAAAGAACTTTTATTCCTATATTCCACCTGATGCCATAGCTTCTCCAGCAACCTCAATAATGACAAGTAGAGGCTGTCCTGGCAGATGTACCTATTGCTGTACCAAGCAGATATTTGGAATAAGGTTTAGATTCAGAAGTATTAAAAATATGGTAGATGAGATAGAGTATCTAATCAATAAATTTGGGATTAAAGAGGTTCACATTGTGGATGATTGTTTTACGGTGATTAAAAAAAAGGTTCTGGATTTCAGGGATGAGATTAAGGCAAGAAAGATAAATATTTATTTTGCCCTGCCTAATGGTTTAAGGGTAGACCATGTTGATAAAGAGATTCTTTTGGCATTAAAAGATATAAATGTCTCAACCGTTCTTTATGGGGTAGAGTCTGGCAATCAGTCTATATTAGATGGTATTAAAAAAGGAATAACATTGGAGACTGTAAGAAAAACTTATAAATTATCCAAGGAATTAGGGTTTGCAACAGGAGGATTCTTTATGATTGGTTTGCCAGGAGAAAATCCTGGAACCATTAAGGAGACTATAAAATTTGCTATAGAGCTGGACCCTGATTTTGCAAAATTTCTTATCTTAAAACCCTATCCTGGCAGTGAGATTTTTCGACAGTTATTTGAACAAAATTTAATAGTTAATTTTAATTATGAGCAGTATAGCACCTATGCATTTCCTGTTCATAAGCTTCCATGTTTAAGTCAAAAGGAAATTTATGTCTGGCAAAAGCGGGCATTTCGACGTTTTTATTTAAGACCATCCAAGATTATTCAACATATAAAGAGGATAAGGTCTTTTACGCAATTAAAATATAATTTATTTTCTGTCTGGTTTGTATTTAAGCAGATGTTTAAGAAATAATGAGAGGAATTAAGGTGTAAATATGATTCAAACAATTAATATCCCCTGGCAGGCATGGTATGGAGATGAGATGTTTGATCTGGGGTTTTCGAAAAACTGGGATGTTCAGGTGTGTGGGATGAGCGATGCTGATGAGATTGGTCAACAAGGGATAAGAGAGGCATTTGCAAATCCTATCCATACATCAACAATTGCTGAGATGGCTCTGGGTAAGAAAACAGTAGCTATTGCTGTTGAGGATATTACTAGACCAAGTCTGCTGAATGAAATATTGAATGAGATTGCAAGGCAACTCCAAGGTGCTGGTATCCGGGATGAGCAGGTGAAGATAGTTATCAGTACTGGTGGACATCGACCATTGCTTCGGGATGACCTAATAAAAAAACTGGGCAGGGATATTGTCGAACGGTTTGATATCTATAACCATAATCCATTTGAGAATTTAGTTGATACAGGGATTATTCTGGGCAAGGTGCCGGTTCGTATTAATAGGTTTTTTATAGAGGCTGAGTTCAAGATTGTTGTGGGGACTATTGTTCCGCATGCATTTGCTGGTTTTAGCGGCGGCGGCAAGATAGTCTTGCCAGGGCTTGCCGGGATAGAGATTTTGGAACGAAGTCATAAGTTTGTTATGATGGGGCTTCGTGGCGGGATAGGAGAGGTTGATGGCAACAGGTTTCGAGAAGAGGTTGAGGGTGTAGCTAAAAAAATAGGGGTTGATCTGGGGGTCAATCTGGTGGTTAATTCTAAAAGAGGATTGGCTGGTGTTTTTGTTGGTGATGTGGTTGATGCTCATCGAGCAGGGGTAAGATTGGCAAGAGAGGTTTATGCTACAAATACACCAGAAGGGATAGATGTGGCTATACTGAATGCCTATCCTAAGGACATGGAGATGTTTCAGATAGATAATGCCTTTGGCATGTATCGCTCTGCAGGGGAAGGATTGGTCAAGGATGATGGGGTGGTTATTCTTACAAGTGCTTGCAGTCTGGGGAGGGGCTATCATGCCCTTTTTGAGCCAGGGATGCGACTGCATAAGCCTCCGGCGAAACGTAAGTTTTTAGGAAACAGGGAGTTATGGGTATATTCTCCAAACATCAATAAGGCTGATTTTGCTACACTTTTCTGGGATGGGTATTCATTGTTTAACCGATGGGATGATGTAATAGAACGACTTGAAGGGATGTATAACAAAAATTGCCATCTGGCAATTTTTCCTTACAGTAGTCTTCAGATAGCAAAGAACAGGGGGTAGATTTTCAGAATGAATGTTTATTCGTTTTTAGATAATAGTGCAAAAAATCATCCAGATAATATTGCTGTGGTATATCGAGGGCAGAGGGTTGATTATACAACATTGTTAGGGTTGGTAAATCGTCTATCGAATGTCTTGAGCAAATATGGGCTGAAAAAGGGTGATAGGGTAATCTTATTGTTAGACAATTCTATTGATTATGTCATGTCTTATTTTGCGATATTAAAGGTTGGCGGTGTGGTGGTTGCCTTAAATACAGATACCACTGACAGGGATGTAAGGTATGTCTTTGATAGCTGTCAGCCAAAGGGAGTGATTACTAATAAGCTCTGTTGTCAATATCTTCCGGATGATGAAGGTGTGGTCTTCAAGATAATACTGGATGAAACGAGAATTATTGTAGAAGAAGAAGTTTCAATGGTAGAGGTGGATGAAAAGGAAGATATTGCTCAGATAATCTATACCTCAGGCACAGTTGGGAAACCAAAGGGTGTAATGCTTACCCATTTGAACCTTCGGAGCAATGCAGAATCGATTGTAGAATATCTGCATCTTACCAGTGATGACAAAATAATGGTTGTCCTACCATTCTTTTATTCGTATGGCAATTCCTTGCTTTTGACTCATATTCTGGCAGGAGGAACGCTTATTATTTCTCATCAGTTTGTTTTTTTGAACAAGATGCTGGAGATGATGATTGAGGAAAAGGCAACTGGGTTTGCCGGAGTGCCTTCATCGTATGCCATGCTTCTTCATAAATCAAATGTCAGAGGGTTAAAATTTCCTCATTTGAGATATATGACTTGTGCTGGCGGGGCATTGTCACCAGCAAATATTGTTGAGATGAAAAAGATATTGCCGGATGTTGATTATTGTGCTATGTATGGTCAAACAGAGGCAACAGCAAGATTGTCCTATCTTGAACCTGAAATGTGGCTGAGAAAACTTGGCTCAGCAGGCAAGGCAATCCCAGGGGTGAAAATAAGGGTAGTAGATAAAAATGGTAAGGATGCAGCGATTGGAGAGGTTGGTGAAATTGCAGCTCAAGGGTTAAATATTATGAAAGGATATTGGGGACAGCCTGAGGAAACACAGGATGTTTTAAGGGATAACTGGCTGCATACTGGAGATATAGCCAGAATAGATGAGGATGGGTATATATTTATTGCAGGCAGGCAGTCAGATATGATTAAGGCTGGTGCGTTCAGGATACATCCGCAGGAGATAGAGGATATAATTACTGAAATATCTGATGTGGCTGAATGTGCGGTAACAGGCATTCCAGATGAGATTATGGGAGAGATGATTAAGGCATTTGTGGTCTTGAAGGCAGATACATCTCTAATCGATAAGGATATATTGCGATATTGCAAGAAGAATCTGCCTGAATATAAGATTCCAAGGGCAGTGGAGTTTGTAAGTTCACTGCCAAAGACGACATCGGGCAAGATAAAAAGGTATGTACTAAAAATGGGAGGACGGGATGAAGAAGGTATTGGTAATAGCTGCCCATCCAGATGATGAGCTTCTTGGATTGGGTGGAAGTCTTATCAAGCATGTCAGGGATGGTCGTGAGGTGCATGTAGTAATAATGAGCGAGGGTGCATCATCTCGGTATGAGGATGGGATGAAGAATAAGCTGAAGGAGTCTGCTTATAAGGCTGGCGGGGTAATGGGGGTAAAGCATGTCCATTTTTGTGATATGCCGGATCAAAGGATGGATGGGATTCCCTTGCTGGATGTGGTTCAGCCAATTGAG
>JASEHA010000199.1 GCA_030018795.1 bacterium | reverse complement strand
GATGGGTGCTAACCCATCTACCTCATCTATCCGACAATTGAGAGTTGACACGACACTATTGTCAACCATCAATTGTCGTATAGTAGGGGCAGGAGAGAGCCTCTCTGTCAGGTAACAGAGGTGCTACCTCCTTGTCCCTACAATGGTTATGCGACAGATTAAGGTTGACACGACACTATTATGAAACGGTCACGACCGTTCCCTGCCACTATACAATCAGCATGCTGTCTCCATAGCTGTAAAATCGATACCCTTTTTCTATGGCTTCCTGGTATGCCTTTAGCAGCATATCCCTGCCAGAGGAGACATTGGTTTGCAAGTGATGATTTGCACGCAAGCTGGAAGCTTGCAGGACATTGCCGGCAAAGGCACTTGTAAGCATGAGCGGGGTGGAATGAGGGGTGTGAAGGTTGGTGATCAGGGCATCTACCCTCTTAAATTCATATCCTGGATAGATGAATATATCTGTCCAGCCTGCTTGAACATTGGTTGTAAAAAATGATTCTATGGTTCGAACAGAGGTTGTGCCTACAGCGATAACCCTTAATGGTTTAGCAGATTCTTTTAGGATATTCATTGTTTCTTCAGGTATAGCATAGTATTCTGCCTCCATTTGATGGTCATGGATGTTTTGTGTTTTGACAGGCTTGAATGTACCAAGTCCTATATGAAGGGTGACATAGGCTATCTTTACACCTTTTTTCCGAATCATGGATAAGACCTCGTGGGTGAAGTGTAGTCCAGCGGTTGGAGCTGCAATTGCCCCTGGATTTGCGGCATAGGTTGTCTGATACTTTTGTTGATCAAGCTTACTATCCATACGCTTGATATATGGCGGTAGAGGCATATGCCCTATTTGTTCGATAATGCTAAAAAAATCTTGGGCACAGGAAAACTCCATCAGCCTTTGTCCAGAGGGGGAGTATTCACATATCCTTCCCTTCAATTCATCAGAAAACATCAGCTCCAATCCAATCCTTGCCTTACGGGCAGGTCTGATCAATACCTCCCAGAGGTTAGAAGATTCAGCTGTACCTTTATCTGCTTTGACCAACAAAACCTCAAACGATTTCCCAGATTTGTCCTTACCAAATAATCTTGCCGGGATGACCTTAGTATCATTCAGGATAAGCACATCATCAGGCAGGAGGTATTCAACAATATCTTTGAAATTCCGATGCTCTATCCTGCCGCTACCCCTGTGGAGAACAAGTAGCCGGGACATATCCCTTTCATTTGCAGGGTATTGAGCAATCAGATGAGAGGGAAGAAAATAATCAAACTCAACTATATTCATTTCTCTTCCTCAAAATACTATTCTTTGCAAACAAACCCCTGGATAATAAAAGCCCAGAATCTCCTTAAAATCATACCCGGCCTCAGCCATTCCCCTTGCTCCCCATTGACACAGTCCTACCCCATGTCCATAGCCAGTTCCATTAAAAACAACACCCTGACCATCATTGTGAAGGGTAAACAGGGTGCTTTTTACGCGGGTATAGCCCATAACAGTCCTGAACTTGTTGGCGTTAATGATGCTATTTTCTCCACTATGGCAGATTAAGATGGTTTTTGCCCGACCACTTTCGTCATATTCCTTTATTGATACAGAGGTTATCTCACCTGTGCTAAATGCCTTTTGAATCTCATAAAAACTAATTCGCTGTGTCCATGAGTAGCTGGAGTTTCGTGGATGCTTACAAAAGGGACAGTTTTTGCTCTGGAGATAGGGTGTTTTGCCATCTTCCTTCCAGATAAATGGAGCAGTTTTACCCCCGCAGCAGGAATAATAATATGTTCTGGCTAAGTTATTTTCATAGCTTAAGACAAAGGAGCAGGACTGGTCCACAGCCATAGCAGTAAGTTTTGATTCTGCCGAAACACCTTTATAAACCTGACAGCAAACCCCAGGACAAAGATGATAACCCTTATCCTGATGTTTTTTCAAGTTTGACAGGGCAAATGTTCGGGCAATAATTGCCTGAGCCTTTAGTGCCTCTATTGGAAAATTATCAGACATCTCGCACTTTAGTACCCCATAGAGATATTGTTCAATATCAATAACATTTACAACCAGTATCCTGTTACCATTTGTTCGGGAAATCTCTAATTTCCCTCGATATGTCTGGTTATCAACCTTTCCAAATGCATTAGACATGGGGACAAGGATAATTGGCCCATGAAATGTTCCCACACCTTCAACCGATAACCCTCCATTTTCTGCTTCAATTCGGTAGTTTCGCCAGCCATAGGTTGTAAGTATAACCTGGTTGGTGTGCATGTCAATCAGGTCAAAATAACTGGTGGCAGAAACGGTTATCTCGGCAGCACCATCCTTTAATCCTACCCGAAGGACAAAGGCATTCGCAGTAATGGATGAAAGGACAATGACTAACAGGCATGTAATCCTTAATAAATTTTTCACGTTACCTCCGTCAACTTTCGCACAAATTCCTCAGCCATTATTATTTGTATCCCCAAGTGCTGAGCCTTCTCCAGATTAGAGCCTGGCTTCTCACCAACGATTAGGGCAGATGTCTTTTTAGAGACATTAGCCGATGTTTTGCCACCAAGCCTCTGAATAACCTCTGCTGCCTCAGCCCTGGAGAGATTAGGAAGAGTGCCAGTGATGACAAACTCCTTGCCTGAAAACTCACTTTCAACAGTAACTTCAACATTATTTTCACCTTTTTTACTGATTCCAAGAGCGTTAAGGGATGCAAGAAGGGTTTTGGTTTGCTCCTGGGAGAAAAAGGTGGTTATACACAGAGCTGTTTTGGGTCCAATATCCGGGATGCTCAACAACTCCTCATTGGTTGCCTGACATATATTTTCTAATGATCCAAAATATTCAGCCAGTACTGTAGACATCTTGGAGCCAACCTGCGGGATGCCCAGCCCATTTATCAATCGGTCAATGGGTCTTGCCTTGCTTTTCTCAATGCTTGCCATGAGATTTTCTACAGATTTATCCCCCCAACCCTCAAGAGAGCCAAGCCTTTCAAGCCTGTCTGGAGAGTCTTTCAGGGTATAGATGGATAAAATATCCTCAATTAGCCCTTGTTCAAGAAGCTGTTTTACCACACTTGTGCCCATGCCCTCGATATTCATACATCCCCTTGAGGCAAAGTATTCAATTCGCCGCTGGCGTTGAGCAGGGCAATTTACACCTGTACAAAAGACCTTAGCCTCTCCTTCAGGTCTGACAACCATTGCTCCGCATTCTGGACAGGTAACAGGAAAGGCAAAAGGTGTGTTCCTCTCCCCTCTTTCCCCTCGTTCACCTGTCGCAGGAAGCACACCAACAACCTTAGGGATAACATCCCCGCTTCTTTCGATAATTATCCGATCATTTATCCGAATATCCTTTCTTTTTATTTCGTCTTCATTGTGAAGCGTGGCTCTGGATATCTTTGCCCCGGCAATCTCAACAGGCTCTACAATAGCCACAGGGGTTAATGCCCCTGTCCTGCCAACCTGAATGATAATATCCCTTAAGAATGTTGTTGCCTGTTGTGCTGTAAATTTATACGCTACTGCCCAACGAGGGCTTCTGTTTGTTGAGCCAAGCTGTTTTTGAAACTCAAGAGCGTTCACCTTGACTACCGTTCCATCGATTTCATATCCCAGATTTGCTCTTAATTGTTCACATTCCTGACAATACTCAATCACCCTGTCTATTCCAACCAATAACCTGCGATATGGATTGATTGCGAATCCAAGTTCTTGAAGTCGATTGAGGGTATCATCATGGGTTGAGATTGTCCAATCAGGCACATATCCCAATGAATGGACAAAGATGCTTAATGGCCGTTTTGCAACCAATGCAGGATTAAGCAAATGAAGAGAGCCTGCTGCAGCATTTCGTGGATTGGCAAAGGGTAGCTCTTTTTGGGCAATTCTCGAATCATTAAAAACCTCAAATCCCTTAATAGACATATAAACCTCTCCCCGAACCTCAATATCCACTGGTTCATTAAGCCTTAAAGGGATGGCATGGATTGTCCGCAAGTTAAGGGTAATATCGTCGCCCATCAGCCCATCACCACGGGTTAATCCCTGCTGAAATATTCCCTGTCGATAGATCAGGGATGCCCCTACCCCATCAATCTTTAACTCAACCACATACTCTACCTCTTCCTGACTTTTCTGTCCAATCTGTCCAAGCCCTTTTCTTATCCGGCTGTCAAAAGAGCGCAGGTCATCATAGGAATAGGTATTATCCAGGCTTAACATAGGCATAGCGTGAGGAATAGAGGTGAATTCTTCTAATGGCTGACCACTTACTCGCCTGCATGGTGAATCCTCACGGATAAGCTCTGGGTGTTCATCCTCGAGTTGCAGCAGTTCATGCATCAATTGATCATACTCATAATCTGAGATCTCAGGTGATGCCTCTACATAGTATTTATAATCATGATGCCTGATAAGCTCTCTTAGCGAATCAATCCTTGAGGCAATATCGACAGTACCTGTCATGTTGTTCATCCTTCCTCTCCTTGCTGCTTATTTACTATACCAGATAGTTGATAAAGTGTCAAGCTTTTTTGTATGCTCTTGCAGAACAAACGCAAACAGACAGCTGCCAAAAATCTTGACAATGTGCATAAGTGTGGTATACTGTATAGTGGTTAGTGGTTAGTGGTTAGTGGTTAGTGGTTAGTGGTTAGTCGAAATTTTGTAAGGAACGGTCATGACCGTTTCCTACTTTGGAGGTTATGAATGGGACTCATTGATACTCATGCTCATCTTGACGATAACAATTTTGATATTGACCGGGAGCAGGTGATACAGGATGCTGAACAGGCTGGAATTTGTTCGATTATTAATGTGGGTACAAACTTAGCATCCAGCAGGGGGTCTATTGAATTAGCCGAAGCTCATAAGATTATTTGGGCTGCTGTAGGATTGCATCCTCATGATGCTTGTAACTTAAAT
>JASEHA010000198.1 GCA_030018795.1 bacterium | reverse complement strand
AGCACAAGCATCTTGCTTGTGTTTTATAGTACTCAAGCTGGAAGCTTGAGTTACAGTATAAGGGGAATAAACAATGCTATCAACATGTTATACCTTTTTTACTTATTTTGCTATAATGATATTTGTTTTTGGTATTTTGTGTAAGGTCTGGAAATATGCCATAACTCCAAACCCGCTCAAGATTCCGCTTACACCTGCCCCGACAAATGCTATTGGTGTTATCATCCGTATGATTTTTGATGCAGCACTTTTCAAAAGTTTATTTAATGGCAACAAGTTTATCTGGCTTGGCGGATGTGCCCTGCACCTTGCCCTTCTCATTGTAGTTGCCAGTCATATCAGATTTTTTGTCTCACCAGTGCCAGAACCAATCATGCTTTTGCAGACCTTTTTCCAGAGCATTGGTGTGTTTATTGGATTGCTTTTTATTGCACCTATTATCTATCTCTTTATCCGCAGGGTTTGGGTGGATAGAATCCGTTTTGTTTCAATATTTGCTGATTATTTTGTTCTAATCCTGCTCTTCTGCATAGGGCTGTCTGGTATAACCATGAAATACTTTATTAGACCTGATATAGTAGCAGTTAAAACATTCATTATTGGGTTGATTTCGTTTGCCCCGGAGCCGATGCCGACAAATCCTATATTTATCACCCATTTTACACTAATATTGATACTCCTGGTATATTTCCCATTTAGCAAGTTGATACATTCATTTGGGATATTCTTTAGCCCAACAAGGAATCAGATTGATAATCCGCGGGAAAAACGACATGTTAATCCGTGGGATAAGCAGTAGGTAGCACATATACTGTTGATGACTGACGGCTGATAGCTTATAATAAGAGAGGTCAAAAGATTGTGGCAAAGGAAAAGATAGAAATTCCAAAACTTACAGGCAGGATAGAGATACCCAAGATTAAACCTGGGGCAGCCCTTGTTGCTGAGCATCATAAGGCGAACGAGCAAATGCTGACAGGGCTTGGCTACCCTTCAGCTCTTGTTGAAAACTGGCAGGAGAAGGCGATTGCCAAGATGAGGGAGCTGCTAAATAAGTATAAATCACTGAAGCTTTATCTTGATGTTTGTGTGCGATGCGGGGCATGTACAGATAAGTGTCAATTCTTTCTTGGTACAGCTGATCCAAAGAACACGCCTGCTGGCAGGCAGGAGTTGTTTAGAAAGATATATCGCCGGTATTTTACCCCAGCTGGCAAGTTGCTTGGAAGTCTGGCTGGAGCTGAAGATTTTACTGAGGAAATGCTAAAGGAATGGTATGCTTATTTCCATCAATGTTCCCAATGCCGCAGATGTTCGCTTGCCTGTCCCTATGGGATAGATACAGCTGAAATCTCTATGGCTGCCAGAGAGATAATGCATTCCATAGGTTTGGGCACAAAGTATACAGATGAGATTATACTCAAGGTGTTTAATATTGGCAATAACCTTGGGATGCAGCCAAAAGCCATCAAGAGCAGCCTTGATTTTTGTGTGGATGAGATGAAGGAAGTCTATGAGGAGAAAGGAATAACAGATATTGATGTTAAAATACCTATGGATGTCGAAGGGGCAGATATATTGTTGGTTGTGCCCTCAGCTGATTTTTTTGCCTCACCCCATATTGAGTCGCTTTTAGGGTATGCCAAGGTGTTTCATCAGGCAGGGATAAGCTGGACACTTTCGTCATATGCATCTGAAGCCGGGAATTTTGGTATGTTTACTGGTAGCTATGATGGGATGAAAAAGGTTGCCTCAAGGATAGGACAGGCTGTGCGGGATCTTAAGGTAAAACGATTAGTTATTGGTGAATGCGGGCATGCGTATCGAATTGCTTATAATTTCTGGAATACCTTGACTGGTCCGTTTGATACCCTTGATCCAAAATATCCAATACCGCAGCATATCTGTGAGTTTACCTATGACCTGATTAATCGTGGAGCACTAAAGTTTGATAAATCAGCAAATGATGAGTTTGTCGTAACATATCATGACTCTTGCAATGTTGCCAGAGCAACCAGAATGGGTAATATGCCTGGCGGTCAGTTTGAGATACCAAGGGCAATCATTAAGGCCTGTTGTAATAAGTTTGTAGATATGCCGCAGGAAACCATTCGTGAGAATACCTTCTGCTGCGGTGGTGGTGCCGGGTTGCTAACCGATGAGATGCTTGAGATTCGAGTAAAGGGTGCTATGCCAAGAATGCAGGCATTAAAGCAGGTAGTGGATTCGCATGGTGTAAACTTTTATGCCATTATTTGTGCTATCTGTAAGGCACAGTCTACTAAGGTGTTTCCGATGTATGGATTCTCAATGGATATGGTTGGTGGGGTGCATCAGCTGGTAAGTCGAGCTATTGTGCTGTAGAGGGAATAAGCAGTTAGCAGATTGCGGAAGATTGAGGACTCTGTATTACGGTACAAAAAGCAGAAACAACCCCCTACCGTCTTTATTAAGGGGAAATTAAGAGGACTGCATCTTTCTTTGCTAACGGCTAACTGCTAATAGATAGTTGCTTCTTAACGGAGGAATTAGAGTGAACAAGTTCATTGCTAAAATAGTTGTATTAATAGTAGGCATTATATTATTATCTCCATTTGTGATTAATGCAGTTAGGGGATCAATAGGCAGCAGTGTGCCAGCACTTGACATTGTTCTGCCAGAGGATGGCAAGTGTGTCAAAGATAAGGAATATATGCGGGCAAACCATATGGATATCCTTGAAGAGGCAAGGGTTAAGGCTGTGCGGGATGGACAGCGAATAAAGGATTACAGCCTGAAGAATTGTCAAACATGTCATAAGAATCGGGATGAGTTTTGTGACAGGTGCCATAACTATGTTGGGGTAAAGCCTGAGTGCTTTGAGTGTCATCATTTTCCTACAAGCAAGGATAAAGAGAAGAGGGTAGCTAAATGAAACGAAGAGATTTTCTTAAAGCTGGCGGAATATTGGCAGCAGCAGGTGCAGTATCACCTGCAAGCAGCCTGTTACATGCAGGAAAGGTTGAGACAGCAAATGTCAATAAGTATGGGATGGTTATTGACTTAACCAGATGTGACGGGTGTGGAGAGTGTGCCTCTGCCTGTCGAATAGCTAATAATGTAGCTACATTTCCTGATAAAAAGATAGACAACCATTTACTTAGAATAGCCAGGGTAAAATCTAAATTCCCCAATAGTCAGGAACAGGCTATTCCCTTAATGTGTATGCATTGTGATCATCCACCATGCGTTCATGTCTGTCCGGTTAAGGCATCGTTTGTGCGTAAGGATGGGATTGTCTTGATAGATAAACATCGATGTATTGGCTGTAGATACTGTATGGTTGCCTGCCCCTATAAGGCAAGGTCGTTTGTGTTTAAGCACCATGAAGGGTCTTCTAATCTTGAGTTGCCAAAGACCATGCATGGTGTAGTAGAAAAGTGTGATTTTTGTGTAAATAGGGTTGATCATGGACAGATACCGGTATGTGTGGAGACTTGCAAGAAGGGAGCTATGAGTTTTGGCAACCTGAATGATAAGGATTCTCGTGTTTCAAGACTAATCGCATCTGGCAGGGTACATCGAGTTCGTGAGGATTTGCACCTTGGGGCAAAGGTGTATTATCTGGGATTGTAGCGTTGGATAGAATTCAGAAGCCAGAATGAAGAATGATTAGAAGCCTGTCTTGCAGTAATTCTGGATTCTGGATTCTATATTTAGAGGTAAACGATCAATGAAGATATATTTTACAACAATAGATGGTAAATCAAAGGGGATGTATGCGTTATTATCAGTACTGGCAGTTATAGCTGCTGCTGGGATGTATGCTACCTACGCCATGTTCAGCCAGGGACACTACATTACTGGTATGAACAATCAGATACCCTGGGGACTGCCGATTGTTGTGGCCATATATTGTATTGGCTTGAGTGCTGGCTCTCTTGTTCTTTCAGCCCTTTCTGCTGTATTTGGACAAAAGGAATTCAAGCCGTTTGCCAGAATAGCCGTTTTTGTGGCTGCTCTGCTTCTTGTTGGCAGCCTGCTCTCTATTATCCTTGACTGGGGAAGGCCGGACAGGGTTATGCTGCCGTTCTTGTATCTAAACCCGCGCTCTATCTTTTCATGGAATGGTTTCTTGTATTCAAGCTATATTTTTATCTGTATCGTTTATCTCTGGGCAATGTTTACAGGCAGAGATGCATGGATAAAGCCTATGGGTATCATCGCTGTTATCTGGGCGGTTGGGGTACACAGTGGAACTGGTGCCATCTTTGGGTTTATTAATGCCCGGGAGCTATACCATTCACCACTTGCCTCACCAACCTTTGTTACCGCAGCTCTTTCATCAGGGACTGCCTTGATGATACTTATCCTTGTGTCCACATTTAAGGCAACAGGAAGATTCCTTGACAATCGGCTGATTATTGGACTGGCTAAGTTGCTTGGTCCATTTATCCTGGTAGTCTTATACTTCGTGATTGTTGAATATGTGGTAAGATTGTATACCCCTTCGACCTATGAGCCAACAAGCTTTGTTTTATTTGGTGGAAATATTTACACCTATATCTTTTGGGTTGGCTTAATCCTGATTGGCTCTATTATTCCATGTATTATCCTATTTAATCCCTTGACCAAAAACTCGGTTCCATGGATTATGTTTGCCTCATTATTGGTAGTAATTGGTGTTTTCTGTGAAAGATTGATCTTTGTCTTGCCTGGTCAGGTATTCCCGCTCAATCTTTTCCCTGATATGGAGATGACAAGCGATTTTATGGATGGGGTAATTACATGGTATCAGGTCAGTCTGCCAGAGATTGCCCAGGGGTTGGGAATATTGTCTATTGTGGCAATCCTATATATTATCGGCTTAAAGCTATTTGCCCTGCTTCCAAGTGAGGCAAGGCATCTGGAGCATGAGTTATAATTTCACCACAGAGACGGTAGTTGCAAGGCTTGTCCCTGCCT
>JASEHA010000197.1 GCA_030018795.1 bacterium | reverse complement strand
TTGCTACTCTATATTGTGTGGCAAGCCTTGAGAAATCGAGTTTTTACACAGCCTGACGTGGCAAACCTTTAATCGCATATCGTCGTCGCAGAAGGAGAAAGTAAAATGGAACAAAATAATTTCCCACCAGGCTGGAATTTGGAGCGTGTAAAGAAAGTATTGTCCCATTATGAATCGCAATCTGACGAAGAAGCTGTAGCCGAAGATGAAGCAACATTTGAAAAGTCGAAGCAAACGGTTATGGAAATCCCTGTAGATTTAGTTCCAGCAGTGCGTGAGTTAATTATAAAACGTAAAGCTGTATAATTGTGGCTAATAAATCATGTCATGTAATGTAGTGAGCACCTTTAGGTGCGTCTTAACTATACCTCGTAGCATCTGCATTATTAAATTTGAGTCCAAATTACGGGTCTAAAGACACTCACTACATTCTTGTGGTAAATTGCCTTAATTGCTTAAGTTAAAAAAAATTGTGGTGGTGAGATAATTAATGATTCAACTAACTGCAAAGATATTAGAAAAAGAAGAGGTTGCTCCTGACCATTATCGATTGGCATTGGATGCCCCTTTAATCTCTAAGGATGCCTCTCCAGGACAGTTTGTCCATGTAAAAATAACCTCACAATATATGCCGCTTTTAAGAAGACCATTCAGTATCCACCGCATTACCCCTTCTGGGATTGAAATTTTATTCAGGGTTGTTGGCACAGGGACAAGGCTATTGTCTGAAAAAAGGCAAGGGGATGAATTGGATATAATTGGTCCTCTTGGTCATGGGTTCAAGGTAAAAGAGAATACCTTTACCGCTATTCTGGTTGCTGGCGGGGTAGGAGTAGCCCCGCTTTTTGCTCTGGCTGAAAGGTTGAGGCAATTTACAGAGGTAAGGATACTAATTGGAAGTAAAACAAAGACTGGCATCCTCTGTCTGGAAAAATTTGAGGCATTAGGCATAAATGTACAGGTAGCTACTGATGATGGAAGTTTAGGGATTAAGGGGGTTGCAACTGATCTGCTTGAAGATTTTCTGGCAACATCTGCATCGCCTCGTCTACCCATTTATGGCTGTGGCCCTATGCCTATGCTCAGAATACTTACAGAGATAGCTCAGCTTTATTCCTCTCCCTGCCAGATATCCTTAGAGACGAATATGGCTTGTGGGGTAGGAGCATGTCTTGGATGCGTAACAAAAATAGTTGCTCCCAATTCCTCATCCAATTTTGAATATAAAAGGGTTTGTGTTGATGGTCCTGTGTTTGATGCACGGGAGATATTGTGGAGGTAGGAATGCGGAATACGGAGGAAGTGTAGATACAATCTTTAACTTCCGCATTCTTACTTTCGCATTCCGCATTTTATCAAGAGGTAATAGTAGATGGAACCAGACATTTCCGTAAGTATTGGTAAATTAAGGCTAAAAAATCCTGTGCTCTGTGCCTCTGGGTGCTTTGGATATGGACAGGAATACGCTGAATTAGTGGATTTATCCATGCTTGGTGGTATTATTCTTAAGGGCATTACCCTGAAGGAACGGCAGGGCAATCCCATGCCAAGGATTATCGAAACACCTGCAGGTATGCTTAATAGCGTTGGCTTGCAAAATATGGGCTTATCACGATTCCTGCGTGAGAAACTGCCTCTGTTGTCAAACATTCCTACAGCTGTTATTGCTAACATCTGCGGTGAAACACCAGAAGAATATGCTGCTATAGCTAAGGAATTAAGCGATAAGGCGGGTATCTCTGCCTTAGAGATAAACATATCCTGCCCAAATGTCTCTCATGGCGGGATGTCGTTTGGTCAGGATATGATGCTTACCTTTGAGGTTGTTAATCTGGTTCGCAAACAGACATCCCTGCCCTTGATTGTAAAATTAAGCCCAAATGTAACAGATATTGCCTCTATTGCCAAAGCAGCAGTTGATGGGGGAGCAGATGCCCTGTCCTTGATAAACACATTGCTGGGTATGGCAATGGATATTAAAACCAAAAAGCCTTATCTGGCAAATATCACCGGCGGATTGTCCGGCCCAGCTGTCAAGCCTGTTGCCTTAAGAATGGTCTGGGAGGTTTGCAAGGCCGTAAGTGTTCCGGTGATAGGACAGGGAGGGATAATGAGCTGGGAGGATAGCCTTGAGTTTTTGCTTGTTGGAGCAACAGCCGTCTGTATTGGTACGGCTAACTTTGTTAACCCTAAAGCAGGCATGGAAATAGCTCAGGGGATAAAAGATTATATGAAGCAGCATAAGATTATAGACTTAAGGAAGATACGGATGATGTAGATATATGCACTCCAATAAAAAAATTGACATAAAGATAATAGTAGCCCAACATTCTATGTTGGCATTAGATATACCAGGATAGAATCCTGGGCTACTATAAATGTCAATTTCTTTATTGGATTGCATATATTGTGGTAGAGATGCAATGCATCGCATCTCTTGCATCGACTACAAGTGTTGAATTTAGTGGACGGTTTGCCTTGCCCTCTTCCAACTTACCCCAATTATAACTACAAGAATTACCATGCAGCCAATAGATATAGCACCCCCAAGCCTAAAGGAAAATGGTGAATATCTGAATTCCACTAAATGTTCCCCTTGTGTAAGCCATACTGCCCTTAAGGTATAATCTGCACAAAGGATACTGCTCCTTTTACCATCTACAAATACCTGCCAGCCAGGGTAATAGGTATCACTCAGGACCAAAAAACCGCCAGAATGCGGGGCAACTGCAGCCTTAATAGATACATTCTCATGGGTGTATCCTGTTATCACAGCAGATGAACATTGGGCATTAGACTCTGTCCCTCTGCGTCTCTGTGTCTCTGCGCAAGCCTCAGGCATCTCTTCTAATATCACATACTCTTCAGGCTTAAATTTATCTGATAAAAGCTCCTTAAAGATTGCCTCCTTTTCCTTTATAACCCTTGCTTTTGGAACAATAAATGCCCTTGGCAATGCCTTTAAGTCTTCATAGATTTTTATATCACCATTGAATATAAGCTGTAAATCAGGGGCATTTATCTTTTTATGGGTAAGGATATATCTGGTATTAAGCAGGCATAATAGCTTACGGTTAGCAGTATAATCTACCTCTTTGACATTCTCCCATCCTGAAGAATATGGGTCAACCAGATTCATAAACTCATCGTATCTTTTAGGAAACATAGCATCATAGCCTTCTGGTGTCTCAAGTCCATAGGCAATATTTATGCTTGGTGGAAATATGTGTTCAAAGGCTGCGATCCTGCCCTTTTCTTGGAGATTTTGCAGCCTACTAGATAATAGTTTTAGTTCAGGTGTAGGAGGGTACATCTCGTGTCTTGGAACAAAGGGATTATACCTTAATCCAAAGGAGAACAGGTCAAACACAATTATTATCAGAATAGCTGTCTTAATGATAGAACCACGCAGTTTGCCAGTATTCAAAAGGATTATGGCACTGACTGAGAGCAATAAGAGTGGTGTTAAAAAGGATGGATTCAGGTATTGGAAGTAATCTTTAGCAGCATACTTATTACCCAAATAAAGGCTGCTAATGATGATTAATCCAAATAAGGGAATAATACCACCAGAATACAGCTTTATTTTTTTGATATTGTCTGAGTTAACCAGATAATTGCTGCCCAGAGCAGCTGATACAGCTGCCCCAAAGGTGTAAAGAAAGATGAGCCTGCTGATGATCAATCTATTGCACCCTGGAATACCTACAAACAGCAGATAATATAAGGGAGTGCCCAGGACAAGCAGCAGGCTTATCAAGGTAAAAGAGGCAAAAAATACAGCATTCTTATCCCTTTTCAAAAATATGATGAAAAAGGCTAATATTAGCGGTAAGATGCCTATATATCCGCAAAGCTCATTATAATTATCCTGCATTATTCCTCTTCCTGGGTGTGGGGTTGGCAATTTGAGGTTGTATTCTTCGAAGATATTGCGAAATTTTTCCCTGATAAGCTTATAGCTATAATCTGCAGGATTGCCATAATAATCTGGCACTAAAAAGGTGATCAGATTTTGCCATGGCAATGGGGATAACATTCGATAGTCCTTTATGGGCTGGCGATGAGAGTGTTTTATTAATTCATAGGAAGGGATTAACTGCACTGCTGCCAGTCCAATCCCAAAGACAAAAACAAGGGCTGCATACCTGACAGCCTTAATATTACGCTGCTGGAATTGAAATATTCGGAATAATGAATAGGCTGTTGCAGTTAATAAAACAAATAATCCTATTTGCAGGAATGCTGATAAAAGCTGTATCCCCAGTGCTATCCCGGCTAAACTGGTGTAACGCATACTCCTTCTAATGATTGCCCTATCAATCAAAAAAAGTATCAATGGCAATAAGAATCCGCTCAATATGCCCATTTCCAACCAGACAATGGAAAATCCAGAGAATTCATAGATAATGCCGCCGATTAAAGCACCAAAGGAACCAAGGCTAAGGGATCCCCGCAGAAAGATGTACATAAATACACCTGAAAGCAGCATTTGAATGATAAGTATCAGGCTGTATGCTGTAAGCGGGTCAAAGAATATAAATAAAAGGTTGATCGGGCAAAAAGAGACAGAATTGGTACTGAATAGTGGATTGCCGCAAAAGATATAAGGATTCCAGAGTGTAACCTTTCCCTCTTTCAGCCTCTCACAGGCTAACTTTCTTAATGGATAGTGCAGAAAAACAGGGTCAGATAATAAAGGATTCTGGCTCTTTGTCTTTGCCTGATAATGATGATACCATGGCGGATAGGGATAGGCAGCAATATCCCCGCCCATAGGCACAAAGCCCAAAAAGAAAAATTTCCAGAAGTAGGCAATGGTTAAAATTATTAATATCCCTATGGCTGCAACATTTTTTATCCTCAGGCTATTTCGCATTTTTTTATACTCGATGTTCAAGTTTTTATCCTATCACCAGAGCACCAGTGTACTAGTATAGGGTTTCAACAATATAC
>JASEHA010000196.1 GCA_030018795.1 bacterium | reverse complement strand
TGTTGGGCTACATCCGGCATTTACAGGGATAAGCATTACCAGTATTTGGGTACTTACCGATTTCAGGATTAAATCATTTATCATTGGTAAGGTATTTTAAGGATGTTAAAAAAACGGAGCGAGAAATACTTACACCATTTATGCCAACAATGAATTTTAATTGGAGGTATTTGTCTTGAAGCATGATGAAATAATAGTTATTCTTGATTTTGGTTCACAGTATACCCAATTGATTGCCCGCAGGATACGGGAGATGAATGTATATTGTGAGATATTGCCGTTTAATGCTGATCTTGGTCAGATTAAGGGGATTAAGGGGATAATTCTTTCTGGCGGTCCTGCCAGTGTTTATGATGAGCATGCACCAAAGGGGAATCCGGAGATATTCCAATATGGTGTGCCAATGCTTGGGATATGCTATGGACTGCAGTGGATGGTTCAGAGCCTTGGCGGAGAAATCAGGCAGACAGAAAAAAGAGAATATGGACGGGCAGAGATGACGGTTTTAGAGCCGGATGAACTTTTCTCTGGAATTCCATCGAATTTAACCGTCTGGATGAGTCATGGTGATCAGGCGGCAAGCCTGCCTGAAGGGTTTACTGTACTGGCAAAAACAGAGAACGCCCCATACACCGCTATTCGCGGTCGTGAAAATATCTATGGTGTCCAGTTCCATCCAGAGGTAGCACATACTGAGCACGGTATGGATATATTGAAAAACTTCTTATTTAAGGTATGCAAATGTAACGGGTTGTGGACAATGGCATCATTTATTAGTGAGTCCATAGAAGATATTCGTGCCAGGGTGGGTAAGGAAAAGGTTATCTGTGCCTTAAGCGGCGGGATTGATTCATCTGCAGTAGCCGTACTCCTGCAACAGGCTATTGGCAAACAGCTTACCTGTATCTTTGTTAATAATGGATTACTGCGAAAGGGTGAGGCTGAAAGGGTTATTAAAACATTTCGGGATAACTATCATATTAATATGGATTTTGTTGATGCAGAGGAAAGGTTTTTGAATAAGCTGAAGAATGTTGCCTCTCCAGAAAAGAAACGAAAGATAATTGGCAGAGAATTTATCAAAATATTTGAGGAAGAGGCAAAAAGGCTCGAAGGTGCTGCCTTTCTCGCCCAGGGCACATTGTATCCAGATGTAATTGAGAGCGTATCTACCAGGGGGCCATCAGCTGTAATTAAAACCCATCATAACGTAGGCGGGTTGCCAAAGAGGATGAAACTCAAGCTAATAGAGCCATTTCGGGAATTATTCAAGGACGAGGTAAGGGTAATAGCCAAGGAAATGGGCATGCCTGATGAGATTATCTGGCAACATCCATTCCCTGGCCCTGGATTGGCAGTCAGGATCATTGGGGCAATTGATAAGGAAAAGCTTGATACCTTAAGAGATGCAGATGCCATTATTATTGAAGAGATAAAACGAGCCGGGCTTTATCGGGATATATGGCAGGCTTTTGGGGTCTTTTTGCCGATAAAAACAGTTGGTGTTATGGGCGATAAGCGAACATATGAAAATGTTGTTGCCCTTCGGGCAGTAATCAGTCAGGATGCCATGACTGCTGACTGGGCACCACTATCGCAGGAGCTTTTAAGCATCATTGCCAATCGTATTGTTAATGAGGTTCCAAGGATAAACAGGGTAGTATATGATATTACCTCAAAGCCGCCTGGGACGATTGAGTGGGAGTAGAAAAATGTAACACTATTATTTAAGATTAGGAGGTAAAATTATGTCAGGTTCAAAGGTTGCGGTTCTAAAAACTACCCCTCAAACAGTGGTTGAGGATTATGGAAAATTGATGCATCTTGCTGATTATCAACAACATATGCCTATAGAGAATGATACCCTTCTGAAGATAAATATTTCATGGCACCACTATTACCCTGCATGTTCAACCACACCGTGGCAGTTTGACGGGGCAATAAAAACTTTGCTTGCTGATGGGTATAAAAACCTTATTCCAGCTCAAAACAGAACTGTTGTGGTTGATCCAAAGGTAGGGGCAGAAAGAAATCATCTTGTTTCTGTGATGAAAAAGCATCATCTTGAGTTTGTTTATCTGTATGAGCCAGGGGTAAAATGGATAAAATATGAACCAAAGGCAGAGATGCTTGTTCTGAACAAGGTTTTTCCTCATGGTATCCTTATCCCTGAGATGTTTATTGGCAAGAATGCCCTTCATATGCCAACCATGAAAACCCATGTGTTTACAACAACTACTGGAGCCATGAAGAATGCCTTTGGTGGTCTGCTTCAAGAGAATCGGCATTGGACACATGCGGTTATCCATGAAACACTGGTTGATTTGCTTGCTATTCAAAAAGAGATTCATCCTGGATTATTTGCCATTATGGATGGTACTATTGCCGGCAATGGTCCTGGTCCACGGGCAATGATGCCTGAGATTAAGAATTACATCCTTGCCAGTGCTGATCAGGTAGCCATTGATGCTGTAGCCGCAAAGATGATGGGTTTTGATCCCATGAAATTGCCCTACATTCGGCTGGCTACAGAAAAGGGGCTTGGCTGCGGTGAGGTGGATAAGATAGAGATTGTTGGAGAGGATATATCAGGCATAAACTTTGGCTTTTCTGTTGGAGAGACCTTTGCCAGTCGTGGACAAAAGGCTATCTATCATGGGGCATTAAAACCTTTGGAACATTTTCTCTTGAGAACACCTATCGTTCCATGGTCATTCTTTGCCTCAAGGCTTTACCATGATGCGTATTGGTATCCATTTAAGGGTAAACCGCGAGTTAAAAAGATATTGGCTACTGAATGGGGCAAGCTTTTTATGGAATATGGGGAATAGGTTATGGAAGAGATACTGGATGAGGTTATTGATCTGTCAATCATTGTGCCGTTTTTTAATGACGAGGGGACTGCTATTGAATTGTATTTCCGTTTGAATAATGTTATCTCAAGGCTTAATAAGGCATGGGAGATAATATTTGTAGATAATGGGAGTGATGATCGTACCCTTCTACTCCTTAAGGAATTAAGGGAAAAGGATGAGCATATTAAGATTGTCAGGCTTATAAAAAACTTTGGAGAAAATGCAGCCATAATGGCAGGTTTTTCTCAGGCAAAGGGCAAGGTGGTTGTTACCATTGCCGGGGATATGACTGAACGGCCAGAGGATATTCCATGCTTAATAGAGACGATTGATAAGGGATATGATGTTGCCTCAGGATACCGTGTGAATACTAAACAATCAATTGCTGACAAAATGGACAGAATATCTGATTGGCTGATTTTTAAGATGACAGGGATGCGGATTGAGGGATATGCCTGTCGTTTGAGGGCATATCGCCACAGTATTATCAACCTGCTCAAACAATGCCGTGAACGCACCCAATCTATACCGCACCTTGTTTGCTGGCTTGGAGCAAAGACAATAGAGATTGAGCTGAATACTGGGGACAAGGATACAGAGACAGGATTGTCGCTGCAAAGAAAAAAGAATCCGTGTGCAGTCATGAAAAATGCTCTTTCCTTAGCCTCAAACCTTGGTGTTACCCCAATAAGGATTGTCTGCTTAGCAGGTGCATGGGTAGGGGGATTAGGGATATTAGCCTCTATGTTTTTCATTGCTTCAGGATTATTTGTTGATTACTGTGGATTAAATGTCGGACTTGGAATTGTTCTTATTGTCCTGTCCATGCAGCTCTTTGGCGGGGCATTAATAGGCGAATATATAGCCAAAATATATACGCAGATTCAGGGAAGACCCTATTATATTATTGAAGAGGTGATTGAATGAACGCAAATATACCAGCTATTGAAGGCGGAACACCAGTAAGGGATACATTTCTTAGCTTTCATCAGGCACTGCTTGATGAGAAAGAAGAATCATCTGTTATCCAGACACTAAGGTCAGGGTGGCTGACTACTGGTCCAAAAACAAAGCAGTTTGAGGCTGAATTTGCTAAATATGCCAGAAGCAGTCAGGCTGTTGCGGTTAATTCTTGTACAGCTGCTCTTCATCTGGCATTAGTTGCCGCAGGGATAGGAAAAGTGAATGAAAAGGACGAAAAAGACGAAAAGGATGAGGTGATTACCACACCTATGACCTTTTGTGCTACAGCCAATGTTATTGTTCATGTTCAGGCTGACCCTGTCTTTGTTGATGTAGATCCTGTTACTCTGAACATTGATGTCAATAAGATTGAGGAAAAGATTACTTCAAAGACAAGAGCAATCATCCCGGTTCATTATGCTGGCTGTCCATGTGAGATGGATGAGATACTTGGGATAGCTAAGAAATATAACATAATAGTCATCGAGGATGCAGCCCATGCTACAGAAACAGAATATCATGGCAAAAAGGTAGGCTCTATCAGTGATATGACAGCCTTTTCCTTTTATGCCACAAAAAATCTTACTACAGCAGAGGGCGGGATGCTGACCACCAATTCTGAGAGGTTAGAAGAAAAGATACGTGTATTGGCGATTCATGGCATGAGCAAGGATGCGTGGAAAAGGTATTCCCCTGAAGGGTATCAGCATTATGAGGTCTTATATCCAGGATATAAGTATAACATGACTGATATTCAGGCAGCACTTGGACTTTGCCAATTGGCAAAGATTGAGGATTTTTTAAGACTGCGGCAAAAACATGTGGCTGCATATGATGAGGCATTTAAGGATATGGAGGCAATTGTTCGTATCGGCAGGATACCAGACATCAAGCACGCTGAGCATCTTTATGTTATTATGCTTAAAACAGATATGCTGAATGCCTCAAGGGACAAGGTTCTTTCTGCCCTGCAAAAGGAAAATATTGGGGTTAGTGTCCATTTTCAGGCATTGCACCTCCACCCATATTATCGGCAGCGGTTTGGTTTTAGCGAAGGGGCATTTCCTGTGACTGAATACGCGGCTGAAAGGATACTTTCTCTGCCATTATATCCAGGGCTTACAGAACAGGATGTGTGTGATGTGATTGAGGCTGTAAGAAAGGTGGTCGGGTATTAC